>JANPNA010000390.1:0-8269 GCA_031427235.1 Pirellula sp. | reverse complement strand
AAGCGGATTTGGATCGATTGCAACGCGCTCGTGAACAAATCCTCGGCCAACTGTCCAAAACCATCGTCGGACAACTGGATGTGGTCGAACAACTGCTTATCAGCGTCTTCGCAAGAGGTCACTGCTTGCTCGAAGGAGTCCCGGGCCTAGCGAAAACGCTCATGATCAGCTCGTTGGCCAAAACGCTGAATCTGTCCTTCAGCCGTATCCAGTTCACTCCCGACCTAATGCCCGCAGACATTACGGGCACGGAAATCATTGAAGAAAACCGCTCCACAGGCTCTCGCGAACGACGCTTCATGGAGGGACCTCTATTCGCCAATGTGATCCTGGCCGACGAAATCAACCGAACGCCGCCGAAAACCCAAGCCGCCTTGCTTGAAGCCATGCAGGAACGGCAAATCACCATTGGACGCGTTCGCCATACTCTTTCCGATCCATTCTTCGTTCTGGCCACGCAAAACCCTATTGAGCAGGAGGGTACGTACCCGCTTCCCGAAGCCCAACAAGACCGTTTCATGTTCAAGGTGCATGTCACCTACCCAAGTTTTGCAGACGAATTCGAAGTAGCCCGGCGGACCACCGGCAGAGGATCGTCCGAAATCGAGCCGGTCCTGACAGGTGCCGAAATCCTCAGCCTTCAAGACTTCATCCGCGGTATCGAAGTCTCCGAGAACGTGATTCGCTATGCCCTCGCGATTGTGCGTCAAACCCGGGTTGGTCAAGAAGGCATTCCCGACTTTGTTCGAGAGCAAGTTGCATGGGGAGCCGGTCCGCGAGCTGTGCAGTTTTTGATTCTAGGAGCAAAAGCCCGTGCCGCTTTGTCCGGGCGATCGCATGTTGACCCGAGCGATGTTCAGTTTTGCGCCAAGCCTGTGCTGCGACACCGTATGGTGGTCAACTTTGCTGCCGAGAGCGACGGCATCACCAGCGATGCCGTCATCGATCGAATCATTTCCAACACACCGACCGCACAAGACGAATTGCTACGCGATGCCCGATTCCAAAGAATACTTGCATCCTGAAGCCATTCGACGCATTGCGTCGATGGAGCTTCGGGCACGCAATATCGTTGAGGGCTTTTTGTCGGGCATGCATCGCAGCCCTTACTTCGGCCAATCGGTCGAGTTCGTACAGCATCGCCAATACGTGCCCGGAGACGATCTTCGGCATATCGATTGGAAGGTCTGGGGTCGTCAAGATCGCCTTTATATCAAGCAATACGAGGAGGACACGAGCCTCCGGTGCACGCTCTTGTTGGACGCGTCCGCCAGCATGTCCTACGGTCGAGGATCGCTCAACAAATTCGACTATGCGGCAACGATCTGTGCCTGCCTGGCCTACCTCACGTTGAGGCAGCAAGACGCTGTTGGTCTGACCGTCTTTGATCAAAAGATTCAGTCGCGGCTTCCATGGCGATCGAGCCGTACCCATTTGCAAAGCATCTTTCGATCCCTGCAGCAAACGGCCCCTAAGGACAAAACCAATTTGACCAAGGTCTTTCGAGAAATCAATGAGACATACCCGAAGCGTTCGCTCATGGTGATTGCCTCGGATTTCCTCGGAAGCGAAACGGAAACGCTCAAAGGACTGGCTGCCCTCAAACGATCCGGGCACGATATCTTGGTCTTTCATATCATGGATGACGATGAGCTAGACTTCCCTTTTAATGATCCGACCCGCTTTGAAGGGATGGAGTCGACCGACGCGCTGACCTGCAATCCCCGTGCGCTCCGAGAGGGTTATCTAGAGTCGCTTCAGCGTTTCCTCGATCGGGTGCGGCATGCGTGCGCCAGTTATCAAATCGATTATCAACTCATCCGAACGAGTCGGCACATGGACGCGGCATTGACGGCCTACCTAACCTCGCGCATGGCCCACATGAGGAAGAAGTAACCGACCATGCAATTCGTATTTCAACCGCTTGCTTGGGGCTTTCTGCTGGTCCTGTTGCCATTATTGATCCACTTGATCAATTTGGTGCGTCATCGCCGAACGCAGTGGGCGGCCATGGAATTCCTGTTGGAAAGCTATCGCAAACTCCGGCGCTGGGTCTGGCTCAAGCAAGCACTGCTCATTGCCTCGCGTATGTTGGCGGTCGCAATCGCGGTTGCCATGTTGGCGCAGTGGGTTAGCGGTTCACGCTGGCTGGCCATGATCAGTCAATCGACCACTCACCATTACGTTATCCTCGACGACTCGGCATCGATGAGCGACACCTCCTCCAAGGGGACGGCATACCAATCGGCCTTGGGAGCTGTTCAGTCGATTGCAGCCAACGCAAATACGCAAGACGGATCGCATTTGTTGACGGTGGTGCGGACATCACGAGCGTCGCTCGCCTCGACCCGAATTAAAGACGCCACGGCGAACGCTGCCGATTCGTCAACTGCGGCAAAGTCTGCTTCACAAGCCCCGCAAGCAGATTCCGTGGCGGAGTTGCTATCACGGACGATACCAACCGACCCTTCGAGTTTGCTGAGCAAGATCAATTCGACGACCGCGACGTCTCTCGATAGCGGTCCAGGCGATTCCCTGGCATTGATTGCACCTTTGTTGCAGCAAGCAACATCGGAAAAGGCGATCGTCTATTTGATGAGCGATTTTCGAACCAAAGACTGGAGCAATCCAGCCTTGATCAAACAGCAATTGCAAGCGATCAACAGCATCAACACGGAGTTGCAATTGATCGATTGCGTAACGGAACGGCACGAAAACTTGACACTGGTTTCGGTGTTACCGCAGCAGGAAGTTTTGGCGGCGGGCGTTCCAGCCATGATCAATATTGCAGTTCGCAATAATGGAATCGCCCCGGCTCGAAACGTTACCGTGAGGGTTCATTCTGTCGATTATGGCAATCGTCAATTGGAGCCGATGCCCACGGCCGCATTCTCTGGTTTGGTGACGGAGTTGCCACCCGTGTTGATCGATCGGATCGAACCGGGCGAATTGGTCACCCGGCACGTTCAAGTTCTTTTCCCAAAAAGCGGATCCCATGTCGTTGAAGCCCAGTTACCCCCGGATTCCTTGAATGCCGACAACAGTGCTCGTTGCGTATTGGATTTGCAGGATGGTCTCCGCGTGCTGCTGATCGATGGAGATTCCACGGGCAAGCACTCCTTCTTCTTTGAGTCGGCTCTCAACCCGGGTGGCAATGCCAAAACCGGACTGATCATGACTCGAGAGGGTTCTGAGTTCTTGCGAGACTCCGACTTGGCCGCAATTGAAAATTATGCCTGCATCATCTTGCAAGCGGTTCCATCGCTCGGACCTCGCGCTCTGGATAATTTACACAAGTACGTGTCCCGTGGAGGGGGAGTTGCCGTCTTCTTTGGCGAACAAATGCCGATCGACGATTACAACAAGAACTGGACCAAGCCGATAGCGACCGCGGAAAACGCCACTCCGCTCATGCCGTTTACCATCAAGGGGCCCGCGGAACTTTCTCAAGTTGCCGGTGACATGAAACCGGACTTAATTGCGGACAACCATCCCATTTTTGAGCCATTCTTCGGCTTAAGCAACTCACCATTTCAGTTTGTACGCATCCAACGTTTTTTGGAGCTCGAAAGGAATTTAGGAGGCTCAGGGCTGGTGGATGGCAAGAATACTCCCCGTTGGAAACCGGTTGCAACACTCCGCAACGGACAGCCGATTCTCATCGACCACTCGATTGGCCAAGGCCGTGTGCTGTTTGGTCTTACGGCCTTCGACCGTCAATGGACGAACTGGCCGCAAGATCCAACGTTTGTCGTGGCGGCGCTCAAAATGGTGGGGTACTTGTCTTCGTTCCGATCTCCGGACACTGCTCGACTTGCGGGTACACCTATGCGTTGGGATTTTTCCTCGAAGGAAATGTTGCCGGAGATTCAAGTACTATGCCCACCTCCCAACGGGACTGGAGCCAAGGCATTGCTGAGCCTGAATGCGTTACCGGCAGGCGAATCGGCTTTTCAAGCGTCCTTAAATGCACAATCTAATCAAGATACGGATGAATCGATCCGCGCGATCCTGTCGTCTGGAAATTTCGAGTGGTGGGGGACGTCCATCCAGGGAGAACGGATCGTGAAAAACATCGCCCGCAACACATCACCGGCCGAGGGCGAAACCGAAAAGACAACGCTCATCGATTTGAATCGCAATCTGAACGGCGTCAAGTTCGTTTACAAATCGTCCGAGTCGCTTGGCACGAATACCGCACTGGCGGGCTTCGCCAATAGAAACATGCTTTTGATGGTATTGCTTTTGGTAGTACTGCTTTTTGAGCAATGGCTAGCCTGGAGCGCGTCGTACCATTTGCCGGGGGAAAAGGCTAAAGCCTAAAGACTAAAGGTCAGCGAATCTCAAATCTCAAATCTCAAATCTCAAATAGAAAACTCCCACACTCCCACACTCCCACACTCCCATACTCCCATACTCCACTACTCCACCTCACCCCTATGCCCCGTTTCCCTTTCGACACCGTTGTTTGCTTTGCGCAGGAAGACATGCGAGTCTTCTATCAGTGGATGCGCATTGAGCAAATGGATCAGTGGATACACTGGTTCGTGCTTGCGTGTTGTTTGCTGGGGTTGGTGACATATGTCGTGTACTGGTATCGCCGGGATTGGGTGGAACTGCCCAAGAGTATCGGTTGGACCTTGTTGGGGCTTCGGCTGCTGGCTTTGCTGGGCATACTCATTTTCTTTTTCGATCTGCAAAAACGGACGGAGCAGCGGGTAACGCGATCCTCGAGACTGGCGGTGATTGTCGATACCAGTCTGAGCATGTCGATGCCACAACAAGATGATGCGTCGAACGTCGCCTCGAGTCCGATGAGTCGGATCGCGTCGGTTCAGCAGAGCTTTGCTCAATCGCCATTGCTTAAACAGTTGCAACAGAAGCATGATGTTAGTGTTTTTCGATTTGATCAGAGCGCACGGCCAATCGCTGTGGCTTCGTTCGCGAAACCCAAACAGGCCAAAACGGACAGTGAGTCAAACGACGCGAGAGTCGTATTGTGGCGTTGGCTGAGTCGCCTGGCGTGGACTGGCACGGCATTTACTGTCATCGGCGCGTTGCTCATGGCATCGTCCCTGATCGCGCGTGTTTATGGGGATTTGCGACCTGGTTGGCCTTATGTTTTGGTTGCGGCAGTGATCGCGGTGGTGTCGGGGTTTGTCATGATGTCGACGGCAATCCTCAGAGCGGACCAAATTCCTTGGAAGAGCCTGTGGAGTTATGCGCCACCTGAGTTCGTCATTGGCCCACTTCCAATCGCCGTGGGCGAAAAGGGCGCTGTCCGTTTGCCGATTGAGCCAAACGCGGTTGTTTGGGAAACGCAGTTGGCTGCGACGGGTTCGGAATCGCGGATGGGGGATGCAATCAATAGTATTCTTGAGCAAGAACGGGGCTCGCCGTTGGCTGGAATCGTGGTCATTTCGGATGGACGGAACAACGCAGGAGTCGACCCGTTAATGACGATCTCTGAGGCGACGCTTCAGGGTGTTCCGATCCATACCGTTGGCATGGGGACGGCCAAGAATCCGCTCAATGTGCGCACTGTCGATATCGAAGCACCCAAGCGAGTATTCCCTGGAGATCGATTCCGATTGACGGCCTTGTTGCAGGCATCGGGATTGGAAGGAAAGCAAATCACGGTGCAGTTGCGACGTCGTCCAGGCGGTCAGAAGAATGCAGGCATGGCAATCGAGGAAGAGAGAACGATTACGCTTGAGTCGGATGACGCCCTTTCCAGCTTGGTCTTCGACATTCAACCTCGAGAAATAGGATCGTGGATTTATGAGGTCAAGGCCCTACCGCCGGAGCAAGATTCCAATCCGATGGACAATGCGCTCGAAAGTGAAGTCAGGGTGGTGGAGCCCAAATCGACGGTATTGATCATTGCTGGCGGTCCAACTCGTGAGTATCAATTTGTTCGGAATTTGCTTTTCCGAGACCCAACGGTTCAATCGCATGTGTTTTTGCAGACCGGTGGACCGGGTGTTTCCCAAGAGGCCAAGAAACTGCTAACGGAGTTCCCCAAGACTCGAGTGGAAATGAGTCAGTACGACTGCGTCATTGGTTTTGATGCCGACTGGACCGCATTGGAATTGGAGCAAGTCGATGTATTAGAAAAATGGATTGCCGAGCAAGCAGGTGGATTAGTGATGGTGGCTGGGCCGGTTTCCACGCCCAAATGGGCAGGCAGCCAAGGCAACGGGAATCGGAAGGCTGAGATCATCAGGAATCTTTCGCCTCTGGTGGTGAACACGCGCGGCTCCCGGATGGTGTCGATCGGTCGATTCGAGTCTGAGACCGCTTGGCCGTTGGACTTTGCTGGCGACGCTTGGCAAACGGACTTCATCCAAATTGCCAAGAGCGTCGAAGAGAGTCGCAAGGTCTGGGAACGATTTCGCGGTGTGTATAGCTTCTTTGCGTGTGATGAGCCGAAGCCTGGCGCGACCCCCATCGCCTATTTCTCCGATCCAACGACCATGACGGGTGGCAAGAAGCCTATTTACTTGGCAACGCAGTTTTATGGTGCGGGACGTGTCTCGTTTCAAGGAGGGGGCGAGTTCTGGCGTTTGCGTGAGGTGGGCGATAATTACTTTGATACCTATTACACCAAACTGATACGCTGGGCAGGGCAAGGCCGATTGATGAGGGATTCGGATCGAGGTATTTTGCTATTGGACAAGCAGCAAGCGATCATGGGTGAGCAAGTCATGGTGCGAGCCGTTTTGCGAGATGCACAATTCCAACCGACGCTTTTGCCCGACGTGAAGGCGAAGTTGATTGAACCATCGGGCCGCAGTTCGCCATTGGTCTTAACACCGATCCCAGACCCATCTCAACCTGGCGTTTATCTTGGTCAATTCTTTACCAAAGCCACCGGCACTTATGAAGTCCAATTGCCAGTTGGAGGGTTGTCCGATCAACAATTGCTGACACAGCAAGTGACCGTCCGAGTACCGGCCTTGGAGATTCAAAGGCCGCAACGCAACGATCCGCTGCTCAATGAGTTAGCCAGTCGTACCGGTGGGAAATTTTGGGTAGGCATGGATTCACTTTTGCCGGGGCAATCGGATTTGATAGAGACGACTTCGGCTTCCAAGTCATCGCTTCCACAATCGATCGAATCGCGAGACCAGACCAACTACCTGCCCGGCTCGCCCGACCGCGAATTTCAGCAACGCCTCATGGGAATCTTGATGGCGCTGATTGTTGGGTGTTTGTCCATGGAATGGCTCATACGGCGACTGAGCAGACTTGCGTAAGGCAGGAGTCCAGGAGGAACAAATGCGATTGGACACACTTTGCTTTGGCCTGGCCACTCGCTTAGGGCATTCCTAGAGGAGCCAGGCAAGATGGGTCGTTTGGAAAAACGTGAGGGCGCGGTTCGCCGCTTTTTATAATAAATCCCAACGAATTGGCATTGACGTTCCAGTTGCCGCTGCCGTATTTCCTGGTGCATCAAGGAATCAACGAAAAGCTCTGTCGTCGATCGAAAATTTGCGGGAATGTTCGATCGGCCTTCCTCCTGGGTTGGAGCAGCATATAACTGTCAACTAGCGATTACTGGGTCGATTGCTACGAGACGGTGCTTCACGATAGAGCTTAAGACTGTGCACCGGGGCAAACAAGAGTTTGCCCCGGTGCCAGGGAACAACGAAGGCCGATGGCGAAACCATCGGCCTTTTTTTTTGCGCGTGCAGCGTTCAGCGAAAGGATACAAGCTCTCCATCGAGTTTGACGGGTTCTCGTTGCGTATCGCGGCTCCTGAGCAAACTTCGAGCGATTTCGTAAGTTGAGGCACTATACTGACCGACGGTATTGAGGAATAATCCCATTGCTGCTGCGCTCCTTCGCTTGGGTTTGTATGAAAACTAACCAAGTACGAAGTTGCGTAGCAGTTTTCAACTCCAATTTCTGCCCCACAGTTTGGTTTGGTTCATTACATCAATCAGTCCCAAGTTCGAGCTCGCAATATCCGCTTATCAGGCAATTGGCCCGAATCTCTGCCACCCAACCTCTTCGAGTTGCTCCAATAATTTGGAGTGCTGGGATTCATCCCTGCTTTAAGAAAAGAACGCGACCCTTAGTATAGTTTCGGAAAGCAGAAAAGTTACGAGTATTGTGTCTCACGTCTCACCTTACCGCTCGATCAAGCACGTTCTTGGTAATTTTCTGTACGCGGACATCGGGCCCGTGGGGTCGACTCCAATGCGACCATGGTAGAGTGTGACCGGGTGGTGACGACAAGCCCTGCACCCAAAAAATGCTCGAC
>JANPNA010000389.1:0-20449 GCA_031427235.1 Pirellula sp. | reverse complement strand
ATGCCTTCCACACGCCAGACATCGCCATGCATGGTGGCAACGATTGCAGTCCCGTCCTTGAGAAACGCGTGATCCCCACAGGCGATCGGAATGTTCCAAGGGTTTTTCACTGGGACTTCGATGGTGTCGATCGCGAAGCCTCTTCCCTCGCCCATAACAATTTTGGTCTCCATGGCGAATGGCCATTGCTTCGGTCCGCCAGAAAGGAGTTGCCTCAGTGGATGTTTCTGCTTCGGTGCAACAATGCGTTTAAATTTACCACCGTTCATGGTTGGTGCGTCGATGTACTCAATTCCGTCCGCCGTGAAGCGGAAAAGAATATTGTCTTGATGGACGTAATACCCCTGGTATTCGATCTTGGCGGTTGCAAGTTCAGGTAGGAGTTGGCGGATCGACTTTGCCTCGTCCGGCAAGGCCGATTCCGTTCCAACCAATCGAACTCCGTCCATAAACCCGTGTCGCACGGACGAATACCCTAGAAATCCACCGGACCACAATTTCTCGTAAGTCATTGTGTCTGGATTAAAACAGGCAGACCATCCGCGACCGGCACCCATGCGAAAGCAGATCGCTCGAGGGATGGGTTTTTTGTCCGTATGAAAAACACCGCACTGGACCAAGCCTGGGACGACCGAATTCCATTCGTTACCCTTCCATGATGCCTCGTCTTGATTTCCCCAATGCCCAAAATCCTCGCCATCAAGGCCTGGAAACGCAGCCAACCATTCAGGTCGTTTGGCTTGCTTGGAAAAGTAGGCCGCTTGCTTCGTGTAAAAATCGTAAACGCGATTGCGGTTTACAGTTTGAGTCCAGGCTGGCCGCAAATCTTGATGAATCGGTTCACGCACCAACGGAAACGTCGCGGGCTCGTGCGTATTGGCCTTCCGTACAGTGGCTTCGATGGATGGCATGTCTAGATCTTTGTTTTGACCTAGACCAATTAGGAAGCGAAGCAGGTCGGCTTGATCCGCTGGATTGAGTGACTCGATCAACCCCATCGGCATGAGCGAAAGGCCATTGGCTTGATTTTCGATTTCGGAGCGACTGACTTTGGTTATCTTCTGACTTGCCGGGTCTCGAAGCGCCAAGACTTCGTCCGAAGACTCGGACTCCACGACATACCCAGTCATCAGTTCGCCATCCTTGGTGGCAAGCTTGACCGGTTGAAACTCCTTGGCGACTAGCCGATTGGGCCAAAGCAGACTTTCTACGATTTGGGCTGGAGTACGCTCCTTGCAAATGCGAGTCAATTCCGGCCCGATGGTTCCCCCTGTTTCTCCGACCCGGTGGCAAGAAAAACAAGCCGACTTAGCCTGCGTGTAAACGCGTAGCCCACGAGCGAAGTCACCTTGATCATTCGATCGCGAAACGAGCGCGTCGACGGTTTCCTGTGAAAACGGTTTTTCACTTGCCGAATCAACCGACTGCCCCATTACCGGTCTGCAAAATGCAATCACCATGAGGAGAAAAAGCTGGCCATACTGGTTCCAACCGAGGAAAACTGCGGGCAAATGCTTACCGCTGACACTCCAAAAACAATGGTCTTGTGCTTGCATTCTCGGAAATTCTATAGTGGGAGGGGTTTCAAGGAGAAAATAGCAATTCCTAACTCGGATAATTCTAGCCGGTAACTAGCTTATGTTGTTCGAACAACTCCTTCTCAAACACCGATTCGTCGTATTTGTTCTGTGCCTACCGTTGACTAGCTATTTCTGCTTGCACGACGCATTGGCACAAGAGTCGCCAGGATCGTCCTTGCCGGATATGAGTAACTTCTTTGACTCGGATATCGAGCCGATTCCCGACGACGAACGCCCGGTGAATCCCAAGCTTGCATTGCCGAATTCTTTAGCAGAAGTGCCACTGCCTGTCTCGGCTGACGAACGGCAGGAACTCTCGACGTGGGTGCGTTGGTTGGTGCTCCGAAACCTGCCGCCAAGCTTCGAGGACAATCGCAAATGGGGCCGCGAAAAAGAAGTTGTTAATGGGATCCAATTTCGCCGCGAAGGCTGGAAGATTGAAACCAAACGCAAAAGAAAAACAGTCAAGCATGGTACATGGTCGCGATACTATATCGAGTTTGTCGACCCAGTTGCTAACTTGCAAGTCAACATCCAAAAGATGGAGTTTCCAAAGTCCGGCCCTATTCGGATAGCGACTCAAGTCATTGCCCCGCTCAAACTTTTTGGCAGAGTCAGCGAATGGAGTCGCGATGTTCAATGGATCAGCTTGTCCGCCAACGCAGAAGCGACCATTGAATTGATCGTAGCTTGCGACATTCATGTCATCGTGAACCCTCTCAAGATTCCCCCGGATGTCGAGTTTCGACCGGTGGTTACTAACGCAACCGTCGCGCTACAAGACTTCGAGGTGCATAACATCAGTCAGTTGCATGGCCCTTTGGCTGAACTTCTAGGCAAAGGGATTCGAGAGGTCTTGGACAATCGACTAGAAGACTACCGCGAAAAATTGGTGGTGAAGATGAATTCAGAGATCACGAAGCAAAAGGGAAAACTCAAGCTTTCGCTGCAAGACTGGATGCAGACTTCCGTTCGAAAAAAAGCCGAGTGATTATGGCCGGCGATGCGTTTTTGTGGCTGAGCGAAGCCCTCGATTGTCGCCTTTCGCTCCGCAATAGTCGCCTTTCGCTCCGCGAAAGTGTGTTAACGAACCACACTTTCGCGGAGCGAAAGGCGACAATGGATCACCCAAATCGGCCAGTGATGTAGTCCTCGGTCTCCTTCAATTTGGGATTGGTAAAAATTTTGGATGTTAACCCAAGTTCGACAAGTCGCCCCAAATACATGAACGCAGTGAATTCGCTGATGCGAGATGCCTGCTGCATGTTGTGCGTAACGATTAGGATGGAGTAGTCCCCTTTCAGCCGTTCGATCAGATCCTCGATCTTCCCGGTGGCTAGTGGATCGAGTGCAGAACACGGTTCATCCAAGAGCAAGACTTCCGGATCGCTTGCAATCGCTCGGGCGATGCACAATCGCTGTTGCTGTCCGCCAGAGAGACCAAGACCACTCTCGTTTAGACGGTCTTTGACTTCTTCCCACAACGCAGCCCCGCGCAGTGACTGCTCACAGACCTGCATCAATCGCTGCTTGTTTCTCTCGCCATCAATGCGGAGCGGGTAGACCACGTTTTCGAAGATGCTCATCGGGAACGGATTGGGTTTCTGAAATACCATCCCCATGCGTTTTCTGAGCTGAATAACATCCACACCGGGCGCAAAGATCGAGTCCTCACCCAGAAGCATGTCCCCCTCGATCCGAACCGAATCAATCAAGTCATTCATGCGATTGACGCTCCGCAACAGCGTTGACTTGCCACATCCACTTGGGCCAATCAACGCCGTCACTTTACCCTTAGCAATCGGCATCGAGATGTTATGCAAGGCCTGCTTGCGTCCATAAAAAAGATTAAAATTGACAATCCTAAGGACCGGGTCCTCTTGCATTACTTCATTATGCAAAACCGACTCAACGTGTTGGCCGTCGGCGATAGCTTTTAGTCTGTCCATAATTTCATTCGATGCGTCTCTAGAACTGGCTGCCTTGGAATCTTTTGCGAAGTCTTGCCCGGAGCCAGATCGCGGTCACGTTGAGCAACGTGACGATGGTTAACAAAAGCAGAGTGGCCGTAAACACCATCGGCTTGGCGGCTTCGCTGTTCTGGCTTTGAAAGCCAAGGGAGTATATTTGAAAACCCAGGTGCATGAACGAGCGAGAGCCATGAAAAAATGGAAATTCGAAATCGAGCGGCAATTCCGTCACCAACGGAATCGCCCCGACCAACATCATCGGAGCAACTTCACCGGCCCCTCGAGCCATCGCCAATATGAACCCCGTGATAATCCCAGGTCGCGCATAAGGTAGGACGATGCGTTGCAAGGTTTGCCATTTCCCGGCCCCGCAAGCATACGATCCCTCTCGGAGGGAGTTGGGCACCGCAGCCAGCGCT
This sequence comes from Pirellula sp., assembly GCA_031427235.1. Lineage (GTDB taxonomy): Bacteria > Planctomycetota > Planctomycetia > Pirellulales > Pirellulaceae > JBKCUI01. The sequence continues at coordinate 16,480 of JANPNA010000389.1, read as the reverse complement.
TCCTCGGTCGCCACAATCACAACCGGTAGCGTGAGCAGCGCCAAAGTACATGAAGCCCAAAGCAAACAACCTTTTCCAAAGGTTGGGTTAGGCAACGTCGCTTGGTAGAAACCGTTAAAAAACGGGGATTTTACAACTAAACTTACTATCCCAATCAAACAGACGAGCCAAAACAATCCCCCGAAACTAGCTAGACGTTTTCGGAACGGTGACATTTGGGCAGGCGAACCCGAAGCGAGAGCCGCAAGAAAAAAGGCTCCAGTCCCCGCCAGCGTCGTCACCGCAACGGCTACGAACCATAGGCTCGATGGCCAAGGTGTGAACCCCGCTTTGATCGGTCCGCCATCCACGAAACCACCGATGGTGTAGCAAAAAAAGGAAAGCCCAAACACACCATACACAATACTTGGAACACCAGCGAGGTTGTTGATGCTGATTCGAATAATACTCAATACCAATCCGCTCTTAGCATACTCTCGCATGTACAGCGCAGCGATCACACCGAATGGCATGACTGCGATGGACATGATCAATGTCATGACGATCGTACCCCAGATCGCAGGAAAGAATCCACCCTCGATGCCACCCTCACGTGGTTGCCCAAACAAGAATTCACCCCAGCGAATTGCGTAAAGGCGTGTCTTGCCAATCAGGCCAAGCCGATTTGGCTCAACCAGTCGAACGATATCGGAGACCAAGACCGTTTTCTCTCGCAATGCGGCAACTCGCGTTAACTTTTTTTCAATATCTTCCACCAACCAAAACCGCTTGGTGCCGGTAGGTAAGTCAATCGTTAACATGGACTGCGTCGGGCTAAGTTGCAACTGTTCGCAGGAGAGGGTGGATGGGGCTATCGTTTCGTCCAAGCCAATCATCTTGGCTAATTCGCTTCCAACATCCACGGACGACACGGACGACAACTTTTTAGGATAGGAATCACCCATGGCGGAAGCGACTTTAGCTCCATTCCATGGAACGTCCCCTAGAGAGTCCAGCGACGGAACTTGCATGGTAAGCACTTCGGCCTGCAGTCCCGCTTCGAGTCGTGCAATCTCCAAATTGAGCCCGTATTGCAATCGAGATGCCGACTCTGCTACCTCGATTACGGTTTCGATAGCCCGCTTCGAAGTGGTTGGCAATGTTTGCAACCGCCCCCGAATCTCCGAAAGCGTCGAGGACAAGGGGATAAGCTCTTCGTCGAATCGACTTTTAGCCCTAATCTCAATTCGTTCCAATTGTGTCAACTGCCCTGGTTGCGCTATAAGCATTTTCCAGGCCCCAATGGAAGCCTTCCATTCAAGCCAACTTGCTTCCGAAATAGACTTCGCTGTCGCGATCTGAGTTGCTTCGTCTGCAATCGACTGCAGGTCTGTTCCATCGCGTATTTCCGCTTTTCGCACACCAATGCGCGACGTTGAGAGCTGACGATCCAACCGCCCAAGTTTCTGTTTCAACGTTTCAATTTGGTCGAGCAGTTTCGATTGCCTGCGATGGGACTCCTCCACGGTGGTTTTCAGCGCGGATGCGTCGATGGTGGCATGAACGGAATCGCCCGAGGCCTTCCCTCCAATGATCCTTTTTTCCCAATCGGCTTTAAGCTTGGCAGCAAATGCGCTCAACAAATCGCCCCATTGCTTCCCCAAATCCGGTGTGGCACTAGTATTGAGGTTAGAGGCGTCGATCGCAGGAAGCAAGGGTTCCAGGTTGTCCATCAGGACTTTCAGACTCGCAAATCGCGAATCTAACTCAGGTGCAAAGGATTGTTCCAATCGACTTGGAAATCCATAGAGAACTCCCCATTCGCGACGTTCTAAAAGCCAAAGTTCTTCAGGTTTGTAAGCCTTTCCTGAACGAAGTTCATCGGGTCGGATATTCATGGCAATATGCGGAACGAAAGCAAAGTGTCGATTGCTCACGTCGTAGTTGCCGGTACGAAGATACAACTGTGTCGAGTCTGCTTGATCGCGGTCCGCCAAGATCTGTTCGGCTTTTTCTCGAGTCTTTTCGTCGAGCGAACCAATGGACTGGCGACTAATGTTGAACGGTTGACTGTACTGAACTTCACCCGCCTCAAATTCGCCGTTGTTCAGAGGGAGGAATACAAAAGATCGCTGCCAATGAGTTGCGAGCCCTTTGTAAAGAATTAGCCCGAGCAGTGCAACGATCATGCTGCAAGCGATGGCAAACATACCGCCGGTCAGCCACACCATTGACTCACCCTGCGCGATGAGGCTTTGCCCGGTCGATCTCGTTCGCGCATGGTCTTTCACAGTTGGTACGCTCGCTTTCGAAAACGCAATCGAACGATTTCCGCGACCGTGTTCGCGACCAACGTAAAACAAAACAAAAGGAAGGCTGCCAAAAACAATGCATGAAAGTGGGTTGAACCACGGGCCGCCTCAGGCAATTCGGTCGCGAGCGTCGCTGACAACGTTCGATACCCGTTCATGGGATTGACGTCCATCACTGGAGTATTGCCCGCAGCCATCAAAACGACCATGGTCTCTCCTACCGCTCGGCCAAATCCGATCATGATCGCGCTGAATAGTCCGCTCATGGCCGTTGGGATCACGACTCGCATCGTAGTCTGCCAAGTCGTAGCCCCACAACCGAGCGACGCACTTCGCAAATGCTGCGGAACGGACTGGAGGGCATCTTCGGAGATCGTATAGATCAAGGGGATGATTGCAAAACCAAGGATACCACCTACCAGCAATGCGTTTCGTTCCTGATACGGCCCGAGAACCGACCCGCGAGGATCCATTCCAAACGACGAAAGACACCAAGCGACAATGGCCGAAATCGTCAGCGTGGCGAAGGTTGCACATCCGAACAGCCCTAAATGGACAATCGAAAAACGCAATGGGCTCATCCGACGAGCTACGATTTGTACATAGGGATTCAAGGGACCACTAAAAAACCAAGCGACGAAAAGCGAAACCGGAAACAAGGCTAGGCAAAACCAACCGGACCAACCGGTACCGTCATTGCTGGATAACCACTGGATCAGGTTGCCGCTAAACAAAATCGATTCCACCGAGTCTGCCAGCCTAGTTGCAATCAGCACTCCTAGCGGAATAAGAACGAAGAGAATAGGCAATCGCAAGTGACGCATGCGAATCGCTACGGTTGAGGGGATGATGAGCCAAAGGTGGGAAGACAGGAGAAAGAAAAACAAAACCACCACCACGGAGAGCAAAATGGATACGAGGTTATCCCTCAAAATCGGGGCGAGGACCAAAGCGCCGATAAATCCTAGCACCACGCTTGGCACGCTCGCCATCAACTCGATGACGGGTTTAACGCGTGCTCGCCAGCGACTGCTCATGAACTCGCTCCCGAAGATCGCGGCCATCAATGCAATGGGAGCCCCAATAAGCATCGAGAAGAAGGTTGCCTTGAGCGTACCAAAAATCAACGGCCAAAATCCAAACTTGTATTCTCCCTCGACTGTTCCTGTACTGCTTTGCCAAATGTGTTGTGGTGAACCATAGCCTTCGTACCAGATGCGACGAAAGAAGGAACTGAGCGATGCTTCTGGGAACGGAACATTCAATCGCCACAAGTCGACTTGGGTTTCCGTCAAGAGTCCAACGCATGCTGCGTTCGCAGCAAAAAACACTTGGGGATGAAAGCTCGAGTCTTTGACGGGTTGCGTTTCCCAAGATACCAATTGACGATTGGTGGGCACATAGTACACGGCCCCTTTTCCTGTTTGAAATTGAGCAGCGACGATTCGACTCTCGGGTGATGCCGCAAGATCCGCGATCGGCCCGTCCTCGCCTGCAAAACGATGAATCGACAGCAACTCTTGACCCTTGGGTGTTGCCGTGGTCGCCACACTTTCAATATGGCCTGACTCGCTCCCTATCATTAAGGTTGATCGGCCCAAAAGAGGCACCGACACGATCGCTTTGCTTTCCGTTCCGGCCAGCGACGTATGTGTTAATCCCGCGATCAATTCCGATTCGCCGGAAGGGGACCAAACCACCACTCGTCCTTTTGCATCAAGCGATTGAATCTGCTCCGAACGAGAGCCAACCATTAAGCCGATTACCGCGGCGGAGCGATCCGTGCGCTTAGGGACCTGCGACCAAGTTTTGGTTTCCTGCGTGATCGATCCAGAAAAACTATTGACTTTATTGTCGATCACACCCATGGCTATCGAATGCCCATCGGTTGCGCCCCAAGCCCAGGCTTGCGATTCATCGAAACTCGACACCGCTTGCGGATTCCGCCAATCCACGCATCGTACCGGTGCATCAAAGAGGGAAATCGGTGGATGGAAAACAACTTCGCTAATCCGTTGCTTTCGCACCAGCCCACTCGACATCGACCGATACAACACTCCGTCGTGCGAAGCGGTCCCGGAATGCACGGAGGAAGCAATTTTCGTTGGAACATCCGCTTTTGAAATGAACTCCACTTGAATGGTCAGAGTGATCGGGCGAATCGAACCGCCTGAATAGCCAGCCAGCATGCTTGAATCGTTGTCCGCGACAGAACAACATTCGACTTCCCCTAATGGCTTTGAAAGGGACTCGTTGTTTGCAGCATGGGTGCTTAGCAACTGCCCGGACGCAATGGAACGGACCGTAACATAGTCCCCACGATGAAGAATCCAAAGCAACTCGAAATACTCATCGACTCCACAAGCAACAGGCTTAGCTGCGTCCAAGGTCAGGGCCGAATCGTTCTTCCCGTCTGCTGGTTGCTCGACTGTCGTTAATGGTACCGATGTCAAAAAGGTTGACGAGTTTCTTTGGAAAAGCGGAAGTACATTTCCAAGCAACACCAGCACCACCAACATGACGACTAGAATCGTACCAATGCCGCCGATCGTGATGACTTGCTTTGCAACGCGATCCGAGACTCGAACCCACCACGATGAATTGCGATCTCGCCGGTATCGTGTAGTCTGTCGTTGCGGATCGTTCACAAGTGCTTTATCAGAGGGTTAGAGTCGTCGGTGTCACAGCCAACGGCTGCGAAATAATTATTGTCGCCTTTCGCTCCGCGAAAGTGGGCCTCGTTAGCGCACTTTTGCGGAGCAAAAGGCGACAATGTCGTGCTTCCCGAGTTTCTACCAACCGCTTAAGGATCGATGCCTACCATCTTCAAAGCCTTGGCCGCGGTTTTTGCGTCCACCGGAAAATACCCATCCTTGACAGCTAACTCTTGACCCTCCTTACTGTAGATAAACTTGAGGAACTCTTTTCGAAGTGGCTCCAGCTTGCTCGTCGGTTTGTAATTGACCGCGAGGAACAAATATCTTCCTAGCGGATACTTTCCGTTGTAAGCATTTTCTTCCGTTGGCTCGACTGCTGGCTGACCCTTCTTTGGCGACAACGCGATTGGCTTCACGGCTTCGGTCTTATAGCCAATACCACTGTATCCCATCGCGAATCGATTTTCGCCGACGGATGCGATCACCGCAGTGCTACCTGGCTGCTCATTGACTCGATCTCGAAAATCCCCATTTCCCATCGCCTTCTCCTTAAAGAAGCCGTACGTTCCAGATGCAGCGTTGCGTCCAAAAATCGCAATTGCTTCATTCTCGTAGTCACCGGCAAGTCCAAGTTGTCCCCACTTGTCGATCGCATCACCGCCAAGTTTGCGAGTGCTGGAAAAAATGGAGTCAACCTGTTCCATACTTAGGCTCTCCAAGGGGTTGTCACGATGGACATAAACCGCCAAGAGATCGATGGAAGTGGGTAGCAAGACTGGTTTGTAGCCGTATTTCTTTTCGAAGTCAGCGATTTCATTCGATTTTGCGTCGCGACTCATGGGACCAAAACTGGCTGCACCTTCGATCAAAGCCGGCATCGCCTTGGATGAACCTTGACCCTCGACTTCGGTTCGAACCCCTTTGTAGTACTCCTTGAACTTCTCCGTCCATTGCGTCATTAAGCTATTCATCGAATCGGAACCAACCGATTTTATCTGACCGGAAAGGCCAGCCGCCGGTTTGTACTTGGGCAGTTTCGGATCAACCTTTACTTCTGCCAAGGCGATTTCCGTGGAAAGTTCAAACGGAATCGCAATGAAAACCATGCCGAACGTAACTAAGTGAAAAACAAATCGAGGTCGCATGGTATTCTCCGAGGTTTGGACGGCATTCAAAGCTCGAAATTGTTCCACAAAACCAGGAAACCACTAGGCATCGTTTGTTAAGAACAGGTTAATTTTAGACTTCTTGAGTTGATCGCCAGCGTTCTGCCTCCCTCCCGAGATCGTCAGGTTGAGGAACCAGCAAATTCATAGGTCGGGAGGGCGACGCTCCTGCGGAGCCATGACGCAATAGCTCGGCAGGAGCCTCACTCTCCCGAAATTGCAAGCATGAATAGTAAATAGAAGTCGTGCAGCGGTTGTGGGTGGCGATCGAGGACGTCAGTTGGCGGAGCGACTGACCTACGAAAATTGGCCAATTTACTCTCGCCAGAAGACGGATTCGCCGTTCGCCTGGTATCGTACCGCGAGATGGGGCGTTTCAATGGGTACTTGTTTTTGGAATAGCGATTCCACCGCTGCGATGACCATGCCAGAGGTTAGCAACGTGCGTTCCACCGGATAGGGAGTCCGACCCGTCAAAACGACATCTTCGATGTGACGAGCCAGCGGGTTGAAAAAGTCCGCAGTCGTTGCCCCGTGCGTCGGCATCGGCAAGTACATTTGACACGAAACAATTACGCCGGTGTCAGACCGCAGGCCAGCGTAATTGAAGTCGCGGATCGGACACAGGAACATGCATGTGCGAAAGCCGTCGTTGTGCTCAATAAGATAGGCGGTTACCGAATCTTTCATGACTTGTTTGGCCCATTCGTACGTAACTGGGGCGGTTGGAAATCCGCCTTCCACCGGCAGATTGTGACTTCGCGTTAGTGCGGCGACGAACAGTCGCCTGGTATCGCCTCGATCTGCAAGCTCCATTTCCCGCCACACTCGATCCCCTTTAACAGCCAGTACGCGTTTCACACCCGATTCACCACCGCGACGCCGTTCGGACATGCACTGAGCGGTTTCCAAACCATGGAAGTCGTAGCTATCGACGCCTCCATAACAAACACAGACGCTTTCTTTCAACGGCGTATCCAGTGCAATCTCGGTAGCAGGCATTCGCCAAGTGAGTGGGAGCGATGAACCCGCCAAAAAAGGGAATTTTAAACGAACCGAATCCTCCACCATCTCTTTGCACTCGGACCAAACAGTTGACAAGTGCTTGTCATTGAACACCGGTACGCTTCGTCCTGAATCCTCAAAAACCTTTACGACCTTCTTGAACCACTCGTAGCGAGGGTATCGTTTTTGCCCCATCTCGTTGACAGGATAGTCGCCATGCTCGCCGATGATGACCACACCGTCCACGGCCAGTTTCGAAGTTCCCAACGTCAACGCGTCCTCGATCGTCGGAAAGGACCTTAGCCGATACTTTTCAATCCGCTGTTTCCCTAAATCCGCATCTCCGAACTGATCAATAAAGACCGAAGCAATATCAAAGCGAGGTTCCTGCCACCGTCCTGCAAACGTGTATCCCATCGCATGTCGATCTAAAAAATGCTGGGCATGAGAATGCTGATACACCTTGGTCCCTAAAAAAGCGATCCGCTTGCGCTGGACCGGCGACGCTCGCCCAATAGGAAATTGGGCAACAGCGACCCCCATCCCGGCCAAAGTTCCAAACGTTCTTCGATTGAGTTGCATTGCGTCATTCCTATGCAAAAGTCATCCATATCCTACGTGCGCAGGTAGGATCTGTTGAGAATAGTCGAGTATAGTGGTCAGTTCGCCAGCAGTGTCGCATTTTGCTCCAATCGCGTCTTCAACACTGAAAAGTGGGGTGGGCGTAGTGGATCTTGTTAAAGATCCCTATGCTTCAGGATCTTTGGCAAGATCCACTACGCAAGAATTAAGGGGTGAAGACGCACTAGGCTGTGAAATTATCCCGCCGGGGTTGTTTTAATGCAATTGGTGCGCTAAAAATCTCGCCTGAAAAAGCTATCGTTCCAAGACTGGTTCCGATCGCTTTAGCACCGAATCTTCGAATTTCTCCATCCAATCAAGCGATTTCTTGAAACTGGCAAGTCGAGAGCGAATCTGAAGCAATTGACGTTCTATGTTTAATATCGAAAGCTCCGTTTTGGCCAAATCGTTGGAAGTGACTCCAGCCGCGTTGCGTGCTCTCTCAGCCACCGCAATTTGATGAGTACTCTCTAGCTGATTCTTGACGATACCGTATTCAGATTCCGTCGTTTCAAGGTCCAACTGCAATGAAGATTTTTCAAAGTCCCAAACCGAGCGGGTCTCATCGATCGCGTTCTGTAGGTTGATGGCAGCCTTGCTCGCCCCTAAATCCAAGTTGTTGGCATTTAAGTTGTTGGCATTGAGTTCGGCCAAATCCTTGATGAGTTTCTTTAATTTGAAGCCGATGCTCATGAACGACCGCTGAGGGTCCGAAGTTGTTCCAGTGATTGCAGGAGGGTTGTTGGTCGGTTCGCCAGTGGTAGGAATCGTGATGTTGGGCTGAGGGTTGAGGGCTGATGGTTGAGGGTTGGGAGGAAGCGAAAGGCTTGGCAAGTTGGGAGGAAAGTTGCGAGAAGGAAGCACAGCAGATGGTCCTATTTCGATCGAGTCAAAACCTGGGGCAGTTCTACTCGTCGATGCAACGATGGGTTCATCAATGGGCGTTGGAATCGGCACCAGCTTAGGGCGAAATTCTTGATTACTGGGCATCGGAATGGGGTGTTCAATAGGTAGAGTTAGATTTGGGCTAGGCATCAACCTAGGTGAATCTCGAAACTCCCCATAATTGGTGGGGTCTGGAAGCCCCAATGGTTCGCCTGGTAGATTCCCCATTTCTCCTGGGATAGTTTCTCGCGGTACCACGCTTGGGAGTGCATTCGCAACGGTTGGGTTCCAACTGAGTTCGTCCCGTTGCCCTGTAAGTTCCTTGAGGCGGCGATCGACGATTTGTGCTTTCAGCAACCAGCGTTTGCTCAGCAACTCCTGTGTCTGTTGAACTTCGGCTCGGATCGCTTCTACTCGCGACATTTGCGCTTTGTGTCTAGCATCAAACAACCCGGTTAATTTCCGAGTTAACGCTTCGCTTAAACTGTCGCGTTGACTTATCTCCGCGGTCCGAAACCTCTCTGAAAGTCTTTGAATTTCGGCTTCCAACGGCTGAAAATCCATGGAGGGATCTGAAGTAGGAGCCATGGTGTTGCTATGCTCCATCGTCGTATAGGGAATAAGGACGACGCGTTGCGTCAATGACTTTACACCAGTTACCGGATCTACGAAAGGTATGGTTTGGAGTTCCTGAACCATCCGCGTGACAGGCTGCATCCTACTGGGAGCGAGTCCGGTATTTGCTGGCTTGGGAAGTGAATTTGCGAAGGGGGCAACAGCACGATTTGCGAAGATATCCCGGCCACTGGGGGCAGGTAGCATAGCAGGCGTCGGAACACCCACGGGGTTCGAAAGACGAGATGGTACCTCAGACCACTCAGACCTTTGTTCTGAGTCCCGCAAAATTGCAATCGTTCGAAACTGTTCCGCCTGTGCTCTTGATCTAGCTTGCGTCATCACAAGTAATGTGAAAACTCCTAAGAATAGGCAACCGAAGAGCAGCGTAAAAAATCCGTAGCGATAAAACCGTCTCCGTTTCGGCGAAGGTGTCAACACGGAGTCGGTCGTTGGGTTTGCTTGAATGTCCATAAGCTATTCTCGACTTTCTGAAGTTACTATTGTCGCCTTTCGCTCCGCGAAAGTGCGTCTCGTTAAGAGTGTATTGAAAAACCGAACAATCCACAGGTCAAGCCTGTGGGATTCAGACAGCACAAAATATTCATTCCGTTTCGATGCTCGCTTTTAAATCTCGTAACTTGGCTTCCAATTGCAGCAATCGATTCGGCAAATCCGAGTCAAAGGTCATCTCATCAATTAATGTAGGCGGCACTTGGCGTACAGTGCTAATGCTGGAGGGCGCAGCCTGCTTAACCTGTTCGTTCTTTGCGTTAAATGGACTTGCTGGCCGAGTAATCGTCCCGACCAAGATGATCCCAACCATCAACGCCGCATATACGATAAATCGTTTCTTCTTTGTAATAGTTCGCTCATGCAGGACCTGTGGCAGTGGATTCCTGGCAGGTGCACGCGCATGCGCCAACGATGTTCGAAGCAATTCGACCGCATCGTGTGCGTTTGCAATTCTGGCATCCACTTGTTTTTCTAAGAAGCGTAGAACCAAACGGTCCAACCACAATGGCATGGTTTCGTTGATATCGTAAACTGGGATCGGCTGTTCCTCGCCAACCCTTCTTAATATTGCCAACGTCGAGTCGCCACGCACGGGTGGCCGACCGGTCGCCATCGCATAGAGTACTGCTCCCAAACTATACAAATCGGAACGATGATCGATCGACATTCCGCGAGCTTGTTCAGGGCTCATGTACTGTGGAGTGCCAGCAACCATCCCGCTATTGGTCAACGAAGCATCGTCAATCGTGCGGGCCAAACCGAAATCGCTCAGCAACACACGGTGCCCACCGTCGTCCAGTAAAATATTCGCTGGCTTGATGTCGCGATGCACCAATCCTAGCCGATGGGCAGCCACCAAAGCCTCCGCGATTTGCACCCCAACCGAAAGAACCTCCGTGAGCGGCAACGGTCCCTCGCGGTCGATGCGTTGTTGCAGGTTTCCTCCGGCTACATAGGGCATGACCAAGTACGGCAAGACGCCATCACTCGCAACGGTGTAAATAGGCACAATATTCGGATGAACCACGGCGGCAGCCGCTTGCGCTTCCCGAAAGAACCGTTGTCGCGATGCGCCGTTGCTCGCCAACATAGGCGAGAGCAACTTCACCGCCAACGGTCGATGAAGTTCTTCATCCCATACCTTGAGGACCACACCCATCCCTCCTTGCCCGATCACTTCGCGCACAGGCCAACCATCGAGCATACCGATCGAATGCGAGTCCTCCGCAGGCTTCAGCAAGTTCACTACCCAAGCCACGGCATTTTCGATCGGTGGAGTTGGACTCGGTTCAACCGGTGTGGCCAGCGATCGCGAGTCCTTTAAAATGAGTTGGGTATCGAGCCACCATCCAACCGGAGCAGTGAGTTGATCCAGCTCTCGTCGGCAAGCTTCGCAGCGTTCAAGGTGCGACGTGACGCAGAGTTCCTCATCGTGCTCTAGCCGGGAGTGGAGCAATTCCACGAGCAAATCGTGATCGCATTCATCGCGGTATGCAATCATGACGCATCCTCCTCTAAAAATGGATCAATCAACTGCTTGATACGGGCAAGTGTTCGGCACCGGGCTACGTAAATGGCTCCGACGGTCATATTCAGTCTTCGAGCAACTTCGATGGCCGGCACATTTTCTACGGCAGTCAACCGCGAAAACGACCGTTGGCTTGGGTATCGAACATCTCGACTTTTCGACTGACGATCAATAGGACTTCTTGAGATACCTCTCGAGCGTCTGCATCTTGCAAGTGAAAGCGTTTAGCAAATCGATAGATCACCGGTTCGTAGATGGAGCAGAATTCCGACCACGCGGACGCGTCGGCACGATCATGCAGTCGTCGCAGCAACGAGTGTCGGGTTTCGGGAATCACCATGTGGCTCGCTCCGGGGAAAATAGCATTCTGCCAGTTACACGAGCATTCAGGCAATTCCTTACATGGTTTTCTCGAAAATATAGAAATTCCACAAAAACCTGGACGGATTCTGCGGTAAGCAATCCAGCGTCAAAAGTTCAATTAGGCGAGCGGCAGCATTGTTTATACCGGGAGGGAGAGGCTCCTGCCGAACCAAAGCCAAGCTCGGCAGGAGCCTCTCCCTCCCGCAAAAAGAAATCCGCCGATCGCCTTCTAACCAGCGTTAAACGCCGCACTGTTCAAATAAAAAAAGGCCCCGCGAAACACGCGGGGCCTTTTTGGCTTTTTGGCTTTTTATTTAACGCAATGGACTATGGCATGTCCGATTCTGGGACTTCCTTGGTCTTGACGGGTTGGCCGTCTTGACCAAACAGAAAGAACGAGCCACCGCCACCACCGAAACTGCTCGGCATGTTGTAAACGTAGATCGCATCAATCGCCTTGACAATTCGAGTTTGTGCCTCACCCAAATGAGCCAGCGAATAAGGATCTAGGCTATTGCGGCCTTCCAAAGTCGCGTCCAGCTTTCGCTTTAGTTCCTTGAGTTGCATCAGCGCGAGCGCCGTTACCGGTTTGGTAACCGCGTTCGAGTCCGTAGGAATTGCCAAATCGATCAATCGCTCCAAATGCTCGCGTTGAAGATTTCTGCGCCAGGAACTGATGCGTGGCTTTCTAGATGAGACTTCCCCCTCAGGCTTAGCATCCAACTCCGACCAAATCTCAGCATAGATTTTGTCCATCAGTTCGGGCAGTGTCACGGCGTCCTTGTCCGAAGGAACGAGCGTCTCGTTGTCAAACACACGACGAAGAGTGCTCGGATTCATCAACATCGTCAACGTCGACGCTTGGTAGCCCAAAATTCGATCATGAATTGGGAATGTCGATTCACCCATCGAACGCATGCCTTCGTCGATCCACTTATCGTTGGTCAAGCGTTCCAAAATGGCCTGTGTGATTCCAAACGCTTCGTCCCGAAACGCGTTTTTAAACACGAAGGCGAGTGCATTGCGTTGGCGCTCGGCAGCGATTGGAACGAGCGATTGTCGATTGCCCGGATCACCCTTCTTGTCGCGATTGACGGTCGCGCCACCAATCCAATTGGACATCATACTGACAGCCTTCATTTGCTCGCCCAAAGTCAATTCGTAACCTTTTCGAGCTTTGCCCCAACTCTCGCCATCCTTAACAAATTTGTCGAGCAATCGTGAACGATATAGCTTGACCAATCGCATTTGATTCTCAGCATAATCAAGAGGCTCTTTGCTGTAGTCGTACCGACGCGCCATTGGGTCAGGCCCGCTTGTGTCCTCGTCGGTTGCATACTGCATTTCCGGTTCACTCGTTCGTTTGAGAATCTCCGGTAGCTTCGCTTCCTCAGGCGTGTAACCATACTCAATTGCCCAATAGTCGTAAGGACCGATTCCAGTCATGGTATAATCACCTCGCAATCCACCCTCAACTTCGTAAGGCATGTTGATTGGAAGGTAGTCCATTACCGACGAAGCCAACGTCTTCTTCCCCTTGACCGCGTCCGAATTGATTTCCTTCAAAGTGTATACGCTCGACGCCTTGAAATTGTGACGCAACCCAAGCGTATGTCCCGCCTCGTGTGCGACCAATTCGGCCAAGAGTGGTCCGATAAAAGCTTCCGGCATATTGTCCAGAAGGTTTTCTTTGATCTTTTCGGATTTCTTGGCCTCTGGCTTCTTTTCTTCTACCTTGGGCTCCTCTTTCTTTGGCTCTTCTTTCTTGGGATCCTCCTTCTTGGGCTCTTCTTTCGCGCCCTCTACCTTCTTCGGTTCCTCTTGCTTGGAATCTTCCTTTTTGACTTCGTCTTTCTTCCCTTCGGACTGGGGCAAGTTGCCTTCGTCATCGAACAAATCAAACGCCAAGCGGGCCATGCTCATGTCCATTTGCTTTCCCACCGCAGCGGCGCAATAACCGTTTACTTGGCTGGTTCTTCCAACCAAGCCATCGTAAGGCTGATCACCGAGCAATGCCGAATCCACCTTGGTCAATGGATGACCACCAAATGGAAGCCTGGATTGGTTGGCAAAATAATTCTTTAAGTGATCGCGATTCGCATTGGGTGCCAGTCGCAAACGTGGGTCCCAATTGGGATGGGAACCAAGCCAGGAAACGGTCTCAGGACTCATGCCTTCCATTGCCAAATCAGGCATCATGTCGTGATACTGGAAATTAAAGTGCCGAATCCATCCGTCGGTCAAAATAATGTCCGCGTCGAGAATTTCTCCTGTCAATGGGTGCACGCGACTAGGACCGATGGCAGTTCCAACGTCATTGTTTAGCCACCGCACGAAATTGTATTGCACGTCCTCAGGGTCGAGGTCCATGTTGTCGCCAGTCTTTGCGTCCTGGTAATAGACTTCGACTGCATCCGAAAAACCGATTTGTTCGAAGGCCTTGTTCCAGTACTCGATACCTTGTTTGACCCATCGGCGATATCGCACCGGTGTTGTGTGCTCGATGTAGAAACGGATCGGTTTGACCGGTGGGCTGATCCTGAGACTTGGATCGCGCTTTTCCATTCGCCATCGGGTAACGTAGCGAACAAGCTTTTTGTCTTCGTCGTAACTTCCCAAGTCGGAGTAGTTAGTCAAGAAGTATCCGACGCGTTGGTCCGCCTTGCGAGGCCGATAGCCGTTCTCCTCCGGCACTTCGCTGAACGAGAAGTGCAAGGTTTGCAACTTTCCGCCCGCAGCCACGACTTCGAATGCCAATTCCGCGTTTTTGCTAAACGACTTTGCCTTGGTGATCTTAATAAGTTGTGGATCCTGGACGCGAATCGAAGGACCAAAGAACTTCGATGCGTTGCCAACGAAGAAAGCATCTGCGTCGATTACCGGTCCGCCACCGCGGGCGCCCATCGTAAGAATCGGAACGTCCAACAGAACCGTGTCCGTAAACAAGCGCTTGACAGACGATTTTGATTCGGGTTCACCGTTCGATCGAATGCCCATATTCGGTACGATCAACGCAAGCCGTTTATTGTATTGTCGCCAATAGACATAAAAGTCGTTGGATTGAAGTCCCGCATATTTATCGCCACTGCTAACGGTCAATGCGATAAAGTACTTTTTCATGGCAAAGTCCTTTGGCAATTCCAAAAGCATCTGCCCGTCTTTTTCTCTTGTCCAAACGCCACATAACGACTGCTTGTCGGGCGACTTGGAATCGGCTTTGATAAACCCTTCCGTCACCTTTTCAAACGGCGGATATTCTGGTTGTGGTGCAGTTTCTTGCGCCGAACTACTTTGCCACGGAAGAAAGCAAGCTCCAAACGCTACTACAAGCGTTAGAGATCGCACCACGGACTGACGATCCAGTTTCATTAGATTGTTCCAAGAAAGTTGCTAAACGGTACGTTTCAACGACGAAATGCATGACCAGATTCAAGTTCAAACCTGTCCCTTTCTGCAAAACCGTGGGAGTAGGGTCTGCGCGAGGGGGTGGGGCTGGCGAAGCCTACGTCAGCTTCAAACCAAGTTTGGAAGGCGAAAACGAGTTGTCGCGATTTGATTCAGGATGCACACCGGACAAAACCCATAACCCGCAAATCCATCGCAATCCGTAACGCCCGCCAGATTTTTGAATTATGAACGGATCACCCCACAAGGTCCAGGCATTGGAAGCCCAAGACGTGTCGAATATCAAGAAAATTATGCAGCAATCCTAGTCAAGGCCGTGTCGCTCAGCGACTCCGAAGCCGGGTCACGGAGTGCCTGTGCCAACAACGGCTATGGCTTTTTCACGGGGCAATTAATGATCAGCCGAAGGGCGCCAGCCAAATGGTTATGGTTGCAACGACAACCATGGGACAGCGCCCTACGGCTAATGAATAATCCAGGCTACGGCTTAACGTTGGAAATCTCAACCGAGACATTGCCTGAATTATCCCACAATCCACTGGATGGCTCGTTGACCTTGAAGAACAGCTCGCCTGGCTTCTCCGACCTTACAATGGCATCCCCGCCAACTCGAATTGTTTCCCAGCGTCGGGTTTGTTCCATGTCTCCAACCGATACCACACTTGCGATCACGCATCCCAATGGGTTTCCACGGTAAAACCGGTACGTTATTCCATTCGGTCCAACAACCCAGTCCTGTTGGTCTCGGTCCGTGGACTTGCGTAACACGTAAGCTCCAGAACATGCTACGCGGACGGGTTTGCCTGCCCCGACCATGACCCCGGTTGATTGCCAGCCGCGATCCGTTGCTATTTGGAAACTTTCAGGATCCCCATTGCCATTCTTTTTCGAGGCCGGAATCATTTGCCGAACAACTCTTGACCGCTCAAGGTCGTAACCAAAATCCAAATCGGAAATAAATCCGTTCCAGTCGATTTGGACGTCTTTCCAATCGGCCGCGAGTTGTTTTTTGAAAGCCAACGACAGCGAATCCGAGTAGTCCAATTTGTTGTTGTAAAGCTTCTTTAAGATCGGTCCATATTTGGGATGATTGGTAAAGAAGAGGGTCGCAGCCCAACTCCATGAATAGCGAATTTCGTGGTCTTCTCGCTCATTTCCAAAAGCCAAGATCTCCGACATCGTAGGTGCAACGCCTCGATTGAGCGTCTCGTCGATAAGCCGCAACCGCCCCCAACCCGATACCTTTTCCCTCGACGATGGAATAACACCGAGTTTTAGCACACCATTTTGCAAGGCGTGTGTCCCGTTCATCTCGGCCATTCCCTCCATAAACCAAGGAGACCCGCCGCCACCATATAACTGCCACATGATCCAGTGCGTCGCCTCATGCAAAAACAAATGACGTCGATAATAGACCGTCGGCTGTTC
>JANPNA010000388.1:0-2487 GCA_031427235.1 Pirellula sp. | reverse complement strand
CCCGAGAGCAAAAAGCGTCCGACGCCGAGGTAGCTGTCGCGTAAGAAGCATCCCTAGCAACATCCAGAACTGCCGCTTGGGCTTACTTGAACATGGGATTAGATTCTGGCTGGCCCCTTTCGCTTCTGATCAAAGAACGGCCATCGACAAAGCCAGCCCCCGCACGTCCCTAGAACGACGACGCAGAATCTAATCCTTTATATGTTATGCGGCATTTCCTCGTGCGAGTGGCAATGAATCGCAATACGTTGATTCCTTGCCTCAATCCAGTCTAACATCTTTGTTCGATATTGGCGATATGCATCGAGGTCTGACGGGAAGGGCGAACACGAAAAGTCGGAAAAAGGAGCCCAGAAGCGAATGGCCGAGTAGTCCAAAGTAACGAGGTCTTGAAGGAGGAAGAAATCGATATAGTTTTGAAAATCGGCAAACAGGGAAAAATATGTTCCATACCTTGCTAAGTCTTCGGACAGTGGACTCGACATACCCACATAGTGTCGGCGTATGCATTCCAACGTAAGGTCGAATCGATCCTCAATTCTTCTATTCGTGCCACGAGACTGATTTATCGTCTGTTTTCCATCAATCTTTTTGGCCGGAAAAAACATCATTCCACCAATAGTATAGCCACGATGCAATGCATCCTCGCGTTCAAAGAGTGGAATCTGACTTACGATAGGCTGCATTCGTTTAAGTGCAGAAAATGTTCGCAACACAGTATCGCTTGATAACTGCAACTCCCCTCGCTCTGATCGATGCGTCAGGTATCCTTTTGACCTCATATCTTCGAGCGCAAATGGTGTACCGTCAGGAAGACATTTACTCCAAAGTAAACGGTGATAACGACGCAACGTCGCACTATGGCTGTCAGGGTCTTTCCCGCCAGCATCGGTTCGGAAATCAAAAGCAACGTCTATCTCATGTAGCTGTGTCATACCGAACCGATTTCGTTCATTTTGGTCCCTCGCAGTAGTCGCTGAAAATCTTCCCCGGGGAATTGCAGGTGAGATGCAATCCGCAGTTACAACTCGGCTGAACTTGGTAGCGATCTTTGCCGCATAACGCCCAAATTCAGCTAGTGCGAGCATTTTTCTCGGCGTAAGTCAGCGCGGGTGGTCGAGCACTTAGCTGCAATTTTTTGTTCGCCGCATTATTCGAGGATGGGGGCGTCTCAGGCCCGTGCAGCAAAATAGCCGAGAGCCCCATTCTATGGTAAAATTGGTCAAACCAAGGAGCCGATCATGACAAAAGTAGAGATAGCCGAAGAAATTGCCGAACGAATCCGAAGCAGCGAGGGACCAATTGAGTTGGTCGATTTGCAGGGACAGACGATTGGCGTCGTCTGCCGTCCGCCGACCGACGCAGAAATTGAACGAGCAAGAAGCCGGGCGACCCAAGACGGAAAACGCCTTTCGTGGGCTCAAGTGGCCGCGAAAGTCAGGGACGGAGTTATCGAGTGATTTACGATGTTGAATTTTCGCTGGATGCCGCCGCAGAGCTTTTACGAATCGCGGAAGTTATTGGCTCAGCGGTGTTGGTGTTGCAAGCAGCGGAAGCAATCCGACGTCAGTTGGAAAATGATCCAGCGAAAAAGGGCAAGTTCCTATCCGAAGGCTTGTACTTCATCGACGAGCAACCTCTTCGTGCGTTCTTCTTGATCGACGTTAAGTCGTTAGTCGTTGAGATTACAGACTTCCGAATTCTTTAGTCGGCGAACGACCAAAATCACCCGGTTGCCGCCAAGAGACTTTGATTTCAGGAAACGCCCGATCGGCAACTCGGGTGCATTTTTTGGTTCGTCGATTCCGGACCACTCGAACGCGCTTCAACGCCTACCCTAGCAGACCGGAAATGCGATCGATTAGGCCCCAAACGCCATTCAGCGTAGCGAGGTTCCGCAATTGGCCCAATACTGTCTGAGCCTTCGTCTTATCAACAGTACCGTTCTCGCCAGCGAGTTCTGCAATCAATTCATTAAATCGCGCAGTGACCTGCGGATCGTTGACGTGGGCAACCGCATCAGAAAGTTGATTAACGAGAAACGGCAGCGATGCTCCAACTCCGGCTCCAGCCCCAGCACCGATCGCGATCGATCCAGGACCGGCAAACGCCCCGCGTCCGACAGCCATCGGAGTATTGATAATCGTGTTTCCTCGATCGTCAGTCGCTCCAATCACAACGGATCCATTTCCGATATCGCCAGTAACGTTGCCAATAACAACAGAGTCGATTCCTACTTTAAGTTTGCGAGGGGGATTTGCCATTTTGGTTCTTTCGACGAACGAATAAATTCAGGTAGCCCGAGTCGTAGTCTCGGCACAAGTCCGGGCGGCCGATCGAGGGCTTGGCTGCAATTTTTTGGTACGCCCGTCATGGGCATGAATTGTTGGGGTGTCGTCCACCGTGGACCAGTCCCCTGTGCGAGATAGGAATCTCTAGGAGATCAGTATACCAAATGACAGCTTCAAGAGAACAAGCATTAGGTGA
>JANPNA010000387.1:0-3134 GCA_031427235.1 Pirellula sp. | reverse complement strand
CTTGGTTGAATGTTATTGCCGGTGTCTTTTTTTTCCGCCCGCCGAGTTTCGACGTTAAGGAACCAACTTGCTATGAGGGACATCGTCTGGTGATGATGCCAGCCTGTCCAATTGCGAACCTCATAGTCCGCCATCCCAGCTTCCCCCTTTCCTCGATCAAAGCATTCTTCGATACGATGTTCGGCCTTGGCTACCCGAGCGAATTCGCTTTCTGCTGTCGCTGCCCCAGCATTGCTCAAGTAGTAGTCTTGCTTGATGACGGATTGATCTCGGTCTATGTAGCGAATCGCAATCGCCACCTCTGTGGCACACCCAAAGCTTTTTCTCATGCCCCTGGCTTCACGCCAGGGGTTTTGACCATCTATCTAGAGCGATGGTAAACATCCCCCGAGTAAAACTCGGGGGCATTTTACCGCCCGATGGCGATCGGGCATTTCTCGGTTGCGGCCACTAGCGACGTGTGGACGTGTGGCACACCCAAAGCGCAGCGTGGGCGTGGGAGATGCTACGCAACGATACCGAGAGCGAAAAGCTTAGCAGCCGCTCTAGCGTCGGAAGCGGGCTTGAGGGATATTGGGCGGGCGATCGAACGAGAACCACCAGCGCGTTTCTCGCCTCGGTGCCATTTTCAATGGTGGGTGCGGATTCACGTGCGAAATAGATGGAGTTGTATTTCATGTTGCGATCCGTGTTCGTTTGTTCGATGTGTTTGTCCATCGCTGTCTTAGGGTGCGTGCCGATTGGAAAGGCAACGTCGCCCGTATGGAAGGCAAAAGTGGTGGCTATCTATCCTCACGACCCTGCTGCTTACACCCAGGGTCTAGTCATCGAAAAGGGGCAGATGTTCGAAGGCACGGGCCGTTATGGTAGTTCCACTTTGCGGGAAGTGGAATTCAAGAGCGGCTCGGTATTGAAATCGCTTGCGCTCGATGAAAAATACTTTGGCGAAGGAATCACTGTCTTAGATGGCAAGATCTATCAGTTGACTTGGAAGAACAACTTTTGTTTTGTCTACGATCTCAAGACGTTTCAGTACAAAGAGTATTTCCGATATCCTTACGAAGGTTGGGGACTGACCGATAACGGAACCGATCTGATCCTCAGCGATGGGTCGTCCGACTTGCGTTTCATCGACCCGAAAACATTCAAAGAGCTGCGTAAAATCTCGGTCAAGGAGGGGACAGAGCGCATCAAGAATCTCAATGAACTCGAGTATGTCAACGGCGAGATTTGGGCAAATATTTGGTATGAGGATCGGATCGCACGCGTCTCACCCGAAAATGGTCAGGTGCTTGGCTGGATCGATCTCAGCTTTATCTACCCCATGAGTCAACGCAAGGACCGAGACCAAGTATTGAACGGTATTGCGCAGGATCCAGATACCAAGAAGCTCTATGTGACCGGCAAGAACTGGCCAAATCTTTATGAAATCGAAGTGGTGAAGTAGGATATACTTCTTCGTAAGCGCAAAGAAACCCCGAGAGCACAGGAAAGTAACGAGATGATACGAGTTGGTTTGGTTGGTATTGGGTTTATGGGATGGATACATCAGCTCGCGTATCGCCGCAGTGAGAATGCGAGGCTTGCGGCGTTCTGTTCTGGCGATGCCAAGAAACGAAGTGGGGATTGGCGAGGCATTCAAGGAAACTTCGGGCCGCCCGGAGAACAGATATCTATAGACGGTATGGAAGTCTTCGAATCCTTGGAGCAGATGGTTTGTTCCCCAAACATTGACGTCATCGATATTTGTTTGCCACCGCATTTGCATACTTGGGCGGCCATGATGGCGCTAGAACATGGGAAAGACGTATTGTGTGAAAAGCCACTCGCGCTCAATTCCGAGGATTGCTTTCGCATTATGGAAACGGCCATTCGATTGAATCGAATGGTGTTGGTGGCCCATGTGTTACCGTATATGGGTGCCTTTGCGTTGGCCACGGAGTTGGTTGCCAACAAGACATACGGT
Organism: Pirellula sp.; assembly: GCA_031427235.1. Classification (GTDB taxonomy): domain Bacteria; phylum Planctomycetota; class Planctomycetia; order Pirellulales; family Pirellulaceae; genus JBKCUI01. Next base: position 1,168 of record JANPNA010000387.1, on the reverse strand, counting down.
GCTCCCATCGGCGGTTATTTCAAACGCATCATTTCCGACCCGACCTGGATTCCGGATTTTTATGCAAAGGATAAGGTCGGGGGACCATTGGTAGATTTGCATGTCCACGATTTGCATTGGATCCAATTGTTATTCGGCAAGCCTAAGGGAGTTCACGCAGTGGGGCGGATGCAGGGTGAGGTCGCCAAATTCGTTCATGTGCTCTACGACTATGGGGACAACGAGATTGTGATCGCTAGTACGTGTGGCGTCATTGATGGACCGGGGCGACCGTTTACGCATGGTTTTGAGCTTCATCTGGAGCACGCAACATTGCAACACGAGTTTGCGGCCTTTAGCGATTCGGTCGAGACAATGCCGCTCAAAATAGTCACTCGAGACGGAAAGGTGATTCGACCGACGTTACCGGTGAGCGATGATGTCGATGCATTTGTAGCGGAAATCGACGACATGGCGAGAAGTGTAACGTCGAGAACAACGGCACCGCGATTGGATGGAATGCTTGCGGCCCAAGCGGTCGATCTTGCGATTACCATTCAAGAGCAGCTAGCCGGTCGGCGAATTTAAACACGGTTCAATGGAGTTGTGGAACATGCTCAAAGCACTTGCGATTCCTGTGTGCGCCGCTTTTTTTTGGCTGGCTCAAGGGCTGTTTTTATCCAACTCAATCCTTGGTCTCGAGTCCCCAGTTGCAGTTGAGGAGGCCATTCAAGATGCAGAAGGTGGGGCCGCACAAGGTTTGAAACTGGGACAGAATCGTCATGGACTGTACGAGCTAGTCACGCCACGTTTGACTCTCGTCAGTGACATTCCGTTCGATGACGAACTCAAGAGTTGGCCTAGTTTGATTGAGCAAAGCCTGGAGCAGTGGCAGCTTTATTTCGGAGTCGATGCCAAGCGAATGGCTGGCTGGCATGTTACCGCAATGCTAATCGGCGACCGCGATCGATTGTCCAAGCTTGGGATGTTGGATGGAGTGCCTGGGTTTGATGAGGGCTATCAATTCGGAAATAAGATTTATTTGCGTGAACAGCCGACGGTCTATTATCGACGTCATTTGTTTTTGCATGAGGCGACGCACTGGATCATGTGGCAGTTATATGGTGGCGGCGGGTCTCCTTGGTTTATGGAGGGAATGGCCGAGATGAACGGGACACACGCCTTGCAA
>JANPNA010000386.1:0-4480 GCA_031427235.1 Pirellula sp. | reverse complement strand
ATCAGCGGTTTGCGCGGTATCGTCGGTGCAGAACTAACCCCAACGGTTGCCAGCAATTTTACGGCCGCTTTCTGTTCCGAAGCGCCAAATGGCCCGATCGCGATCGCACGTGACGGACGCGTTAGCGGCCCAATGTTGGCTGATGCAATCGCCGCTGCCATAAACGGTCATGGTCGGGATTGTTTGGATCTTGGCGTGGCGAGCACACCCACCGTGGGGGCATTTGTCCGAAAGTCGAAATCGGCGGGTGCAATCCAAATCTCCGCCAGCCACAACCCGCCCGCTTACAACGGCATGAAACTTTTCAGCCCAGAGGGACGGGTTCTGCCAAGTGAACCGGGAACACGCGTGCTTGAGGCCTACCGACAATCTCAGACGGACTGGCGATCTGCCGATTCCCTCGGGACCAGACTATTGATCGAGGATCCCCATTCCATTCATCTTCAGTTGATTTTAACAACAGTCGATGTGCAAGCCATTCGCGGGTGTGGGTTTCGCGTCCTACTGGACAGCAATCATGGAGCGGGTTCCGTTCTCGGTCGGAGATTGTTAGAAGCACTGGGCTGCGATTTTTTGATTCTTGGCGAATCCCCGAACGGACAATTCGCCCACCCTCCTGAACCTCTGGCTGACAACCTAACAACGGTTTCTCCTTTGGTTGCTCAGCAAGGATTCCAAATCGGTTTTTGCCAAGATCCAGATGCCGATCGGCTAGCGATCATCGACGAGACAGGGCACTTTATTGGCGAGGAGTACACTTCTGTACTTTGCATGAAACGAGCTTTGATGTCGAAGCTCGGTCCGCTCGTCACAAACTGTGCTTCGAGCAACATGACCAAATGGCTCGCCGCCAAACATGGAGTTCGATTCGAACAGAGCAAAGTCGGCGAGGCCAACGTAGTGGACGTAATGCAACGACACAATGCCGTCTACGGTGGCGAGGGAAGCGGTGGCCCGATCGATCCGCGAGTTGGATTCATTCGCGACAGCTTTGTCGGCATGGCGCAAGTGCTCGATCTGATGGCGGCTACGAAATCGACCCTGAGCGAGCTTGTTGACGAATTGCCACGCATGGCCATGATCAAAGACAAAATGGTCCTATCGAAGGAACAGCTTACCGCGTCCATCGCCAAACTTTCGGACGAACTCAAAGCGGAATCGGTCAGTACCGAAGACGGTATCCGACTGGACTGGTCCGATTCTTGGTTGCTCCTGCGCGGAAGCAATACCGAGCCCATCGTGAGGCTCATCGCCGAAACATCCAGTGACCATCAATCGAGAGAACTGATCGCCCGGGCTAAAGAAATTATCGCAGCATCAAAACCGAGTGCTTGAGTCAGATGATCTTCTTTGGGGAAGGATGGCACTCGCAGAACCATTTTTATCGCAAAACTGCTCGTCAACCCGTCGTTCGACTTTTTGCACCATTCGCAGTCATTTTATAATGGTCATTTCGCTTTACTCGGCGTCGACTCTCCGTTGGCCATGGGCAAACTGGCAGCGAAGAGACCTTGGATTACGCGGGTCATGTGAGGGATCTCCAATCGATCCCATTCGTCATCCGGTTGGTGGTAATCGGCATGCAAAGATCCGGCTGAGAAGCTGTGTGCGATGACCCCTTTTTGAGCAAAGGACCAATTGTCGCTGGCCCGGTACAACTTATCGCTGTGACTGGGATGATTGAATATCTCGACTCCAAAAGGAAGGGATGCTTTGTTCATTAATACACCCAGATCCGACTCCTGCCAGCCCGTCATCCAAATCTTGCCCCGAGCGCCCGGCTCAGGTCGACCAATCATTTCAATATTGACATTTGCGCTGATTTTTTCCAGCGGCCAAGCTGGCGTTTCCGTAAACTGTTTGGAACCCAGGAGCCCCGACTCTTCCCCCCAAAAAGTCATGAAGAGCAACGACCTTTTGGGTTTCGGCATCTTGGCGAATGCGTCCGCCAAAGTCAAGACTGCGGTGACACCGGAAGCATCGTCGTCCGCTCCGTTAAAAATCCCATCGCCAGTCCCCGGCTTGGTGCCCAAGTGATCGAGATGGGCGCTAAACAAGATGGCTTCCTTCGATAGCTCGGGATCGGTCCCTTTCAATAGTCCAATGACGTTTCGCATGGGTGATTCGGAAAGGATCGCAGCCGGAATCTCGAGTTCAATGGCGGCGGCGGACAGCGAGACCTCGGGTACCAACAGCACAGGGATTGCAAAGCGAGAACGAGCCGATTCGGACCTGGGCTTTTCCTGAGACTCGCGAGCCAAGCCGATCAATTCACTATCGTCCGGTACTCCCAACAAAAGAACCTTGGCTCCGGCGTCTTTCAATGTGGTGGTCATCCGTGCAACTTGAGACAGGATGCGTGGTCCCTTGGCATTGCCCGGCATCGCTCCAGCTACGACGCCATCTAACCCACTGGTCGGTAGTTCACTGGTCAAGTCGACTTTTTTGAGATCGCCTGTGTACGACACGGGTTCGGCACTGGCTGCCAACAGTGTGAACTGAGCGATCGGGCGAGAATCGGAGCCCGTCAGCTTTACTGGCCCGCTCGGAGTTTTGATCAACTGCTTCATGGTGACGTGAAAGAAGTCGCCATCCGCCAGGCTTCCATCCAAACCCGCGCCTCGAAAGCGTGACGCCACGTACCTGGCAGCTATATTGAATTCAGGGGAACCGGTCGCCCGCCCAGCAAGCTCGTCGCTCGCTAGAAAAGAAATCGTAGCCGTCACTCGCCCTTCGGTGATTTCATCGAGACCAGGCTTAAGCGAAGGATTGGGGGCTTCCTGCCAACCAAAAACACTAGATGTTGAGCCGATCAAAACCACAAAACCAAGCAAAAGCGACTTGCAATACTTCCGGACCATGAATGCTAGATTCCTTTGGATTTTTAATGAACAACAACAAAGCATTTTCTAACTATTAAGCACATTGCACAAGTATTTTCCGGTAATTAGCCGCTTGGGCGCTAGCCCCGGTTCCTGATTAGCCGTTTGGGCGCTAGCCCCGGTTCCCTAAGTGTTTGACAATCGTCGAAAACCGCGGCTAACGCCGTGCGGCTAATTGTTGCTTTCACACAAAGACTTGTGCACATGTGCTTAGTATACCGAAAGCCACGGCGGGCGATTGGGGCTTTCATGCGACAGCGAGAATTCAGCCAACCGAGGGATGGTATGATACCCGTTTAACAGTCAGCAGTAGGCGTACTCGCTACGATTCACGTACGCCTCCGGCTAACGGTTAAACGAACACTTCTATTTCCTATCAGAAAGGTCCTTGTCATGGCGTCATTCCATCCTAGCCTACCGGTGTCGCGCCGCACGGCAATTTCTGCTTTGGCTGCCAGCGCGACGTTGGCGTCTGGGCTTCTTTCTACAGCCAGCAAGTTGGCAGCGAACGATGAGCCGATCAAGCCGGGGACAAAGAAACGTCGTGTCCGATTTGGCGTGTCAACTTATTCGTTTTGGCAGTTCAATCGCAGCGAGTTGAGAGACATCGGAACGTGCATCGACCTTGCCGCCGAATGGGGATTCGACGGGGTGGAAATCTTGCATCGGCAAATGACGGATGAAAGCAATGCAACACTTCAGAAAATCAAGCAACGGGCCTTTGTCAACGGACTGGACTTGTGCGGATTCTCCATTCATCAAGGCTGGGTCTCTCCGGACCCAGAGGTCCGCCGAAAGAATACCGAACACACCATACATTGCATTGAGTTGTCGTATGCGTTGGGCATTCCAACGATGCGAGTCAATACCGGACGGTGGGGTACCAGCGGCAGCTTTGATGATCTGATGAAGAATCGCGGAATTGAGCCTGTCCTGGCGGGTCACACGGAAGACGAAGGGTACAAATGGGTGATCGACGGCTTGACCGAATGTCTGCCGGCCGCCGAGCGATGCGGCGTCACGATGGGTTTGGAGAATCACTGGGGACTTGGACTAACACCGGAGGGGGTCATGAAGATTGTTCGCGCGGTCAACTCCCCCTGGCTTAAGACGACGCTGGACACTGGCAATTTTTTGGAAGACCCCTACGATCGGCTTGAGCTGATGGCGGACGACGCAGTGCTCGTGCAGGCCAAGACCTATTACGGCGGCGGGTTATGGTACACGTTGGAGCTCGACTATCCTCGCATTGCCAAGCTACTTTATAAGCACAACTTTGGCGGCTACGTGTCGCTGGAATTTGAAGGCAAAGAAAACCCTCGCACCGCGATTCCAAAGAGTTTGCAAATGCTGAAGACTGCCTTTGAGTAGCAACGCGCGATCAGTATTTGTCATTCTGAAAGTTTTTCTTCTGGCAGAATCTGGCCACTCACACCATGCATGGACAACGACGCCTACAGAGTACGTGTTTACCGGGTGGAACTTGGATCGAGCTTCTCCCATCGTCTAAGGGCTAGAAAAACTATTCCCATTTGCAAGCGATTACCTGTTCCCAGTCTCCGCACTTGAGCCGCAGTTGATCGGGGTGAGATGGGTTG
>JANPNA010000385.1:0-8344 GCA_031427235.1 Pirellula sp. | reverse complement strand
TCCCAGGAGCGCCAACGCCCGGAAGCGCCCCAAGTTCGCGTCATCGGGAGCCAGTTCGCTGGCCTTGGTGTAGGCGGCGGCGGCGTCGTCCCACTGCTGCCGGGCGTCGTACGTCTTAGCCCGTTCCAGCGAGGCGTACGCCCCGCCGGACTCCAACCGACCCAGCTCGATGCGCTGATCGAAGGCGATCTGCTGGTACACGGGGAAGGCTGGAAAGTCGGCCGCCAGCTTCTCGTAGAGCTTCGCCGCTCGGCGATAGGCCCTCTCTGCGTCAGCCGTCCGATCAAGTTTCTTCAGTAAGTTCGCGTATTGGAAATGGGCCCAGGCATGTCGCTCCCGGTAATCGTGGATTCCAGGGTAGTCGGTTGCCAGTTTGTCGAAGCTGGCGGTGGCGCGTCGGCAGAGGGGCTCCGCTTCCTCCCTTTGGCCGTCCGCTGCCATCGTATCGGCCAGTTGGACGAGGACGCTGCTCAGGTCTCTTAGCGCCATGCTTGACGAAGGATTCTCCGAAGCGAGCGTCTCACACTGTTCGAGAGATTTGAGATAGTCTTTTTTCGCCTCAGGATATCGCCCCTGGCGTACCCCCAGGATCCCCAGGTGCCAGTAGATGTACGCGACCAGGTAGGTGTCTTTCGTGAGCTTCAGATTCCGACGGAGCATCTCCTCCTCCTGATCCGGCGGGCGACGTGTCAGGGTGATCAAATTAACGTTGGCGGCAACGAGTAGATCGCCGTAACTTGGGTCCTTGGGGAATTCTTTCACCAGATCCTCGGCCAACTGGACAGCCCGGCGGAGGTGTTCCTCAGGTTCCTCGCGGTTTCCGAGTTCGGAGAGAAATCGGGCGAACAGGGGGTAAGCGCGTGCCAGGGCGCTTCGGGTGCTCGGTTCGAACGGAGCCTGGGCTTCCAGTTCCTCAAACATCGCGAAGGCCTTGCGGAAGCTCTGTTCCGCCTCGGCAAGGTGGCCGAGGCTGCGTTGAATCTTCGCCAGACGCTGGTATGCCCAGGCAGTCTCCTGGCGGAGAACGGGGTCGTCGCCCTTTCTCTCAAGGAACTTCTGGTAAGATTTCAGTGCGTCCTCCAGCAGCTCCCGGCGGACGTGCTCCATCTGTGGCACGGCGAGCAGGCGATCGGCCACGCGCGTCAACATCTGATCCACTGCAGCGAGAGCGTCTTTGAGATTCTCTTGCGCCTCTTTCTGAGCGGCCTTGGCGAACGCTGCCTGCGTGTTGGCATCCTTCTCGCTCGCCTCCGCGCGCTCGCGCTGCTCTTCCGCCGTCCTGTAATTGGCATTGGCCGTTTCCAATCGCTCGTCGGCCATCCCTTCCGCAACCGTCGCCCGGATCGCCTGCCAGACGCTTACCGCCGTGCCTAGTATGAGCGCCAGCCCAAGGACACCCGCCGTCGCCAGCATGCGACTGTTCCGCCGGGCGAATTTGCGGAAACGGTAAGCTGCCGACGGCGGGCACGCCTGCACCGGCTCGTCGTTCAAGTACCGCTGCACGTCAGCAGTGAACCCGTTGGCCGTCTCGTAACGCCGATTCCTGTCTTTCTCCAGGGTCTTCATCACGATCCAGTCCAACTCGCCGCGCATTAGCTTCGGTAGTTTGGCGGGCTCGGTATGACGCAGGGCCGAGATGGAGGCCAGCGCCTCGCCCGATTCGCTCAGCCGCGTGCTCGGCTTGGGCGGCTCCTCCTCCTTGATCATGCGGAGAATTTCGGCGTAGGCGGCTTCCCTAATCCGCTTGTGGCTCAGCGGTGTGCTGCCGGTCAGCAGCTCGTACAAGAGCACCCCCAGCGAATAAATGTCGCTGCGGGTATCGACACCCAGGGCGCTCATCTCCGCCTGCTCAGGGCTCATGTATTCCAGTGTGCCGATCATGGTGCCATATTGCGTGAACAGGGTTCGCTCGGTCAGCTTTTGTTCCATCGCTTTGGCCACGCCGAAGTCGATCACTTTCGGGACCGGTTTGCCGTCGTAGAGCGTGACCATCACGTTGGACGGCTTGATGTCGCGGTGAATGATTCCCTTTTGATGGGCGTGCTGGATTGCCTGGCAGACCGAAACGAACAACTCCAGCCGTTGCCGCGGCGTCAGGCGGTTGTCGTCGCAGTACTTGGTAATGGACACGCCGTGGACCAACTCCATGACGAAATAGGGACGACCCCGCTCTGTGGCACCGGCGTCGAGAACGCGGGCGATATTGACATGGTCCATCAGCGCCAGGGCCTGCCGCTCGGCCTCAAAACGGGCGATGACCTGCCGCGTGTCCATGCCCGGTTTGATGATCTTCAAGGCCACGCGCCTGGCAATCGGCTCGGTCTGCTCAGCCATATAGACCACGCCCATGCCCCCTTCGCCGATCTGCTGCAAGAGCATGTACGGGCCGATTTGGGTGCCCAGCATTTCTTTAGAGGGCTGCTCAATGGTCATTTGAATGCCCGGCAGGGGAGTATCGAGAAAGAAGCTTTGTTCCTTTTCGTGTTCCACGAGCAGTTGTTCGACGCGGAGGCGCAGCTCGCGATTGTCGCCACATGCTTCGGTCAGATAAGCGGCCCGCTCGGCGGCGTTCTTCGGCACAGCGGCGCTAAAAATGTTACGTTCCTGCATATTCATTACTCGCGTGGATAGGACGGCGAGCCTCCGGAGGTCAGTGCGACGTTTCGATCCCGATCGCGCAAAGAATTCGCGAAAAGAGGTAACAGGCACAAATGGCACTGTCGTGATTGTACGTGGTTCTTAGTACAGCGTTGACGTAAACGGCACAGGGAGTGAGTCTGCTAAGGCGAGCCTTCGATCTCGCGGCGGAGCCACGCTCGGGCAAAGGACCACAGCATGTCGGCCTTGCGGGGCGAAATGCCCAGGGCTTCGGCGGCCTGCGGAATGGTCAGCCCGGCAAAGTATCGCAGCTTAACCAGCTCGGCCGCCTGGCTGTCATTTTCCGCCAGTCGGTCCAGCGCTTCATCGAGCGCTAGCAAGTCATCCGATGTTTCAGGGGCCAGAAGTTCGCCTAGTTCGATATCCAGTCGCTGAACGTCCCCACCTTGCTTGACGCGAGCCTTGTGACGAGCGCTTTCGACGAGGATCCGCCGCATCGCCTCCGCAGCGGCGGAAAAGAAATGTCCGCGGCTGTTCCAGTGCCGGGCCTTTTCCGAATCCACCAGCCTGATGTAGGCGTCATGCACTAGTGCCGTGGCCTGCAGCGTCTGGCCCGGTTTTTCTCTGGCGAGCCTGGCAGCAGCCAGCCTTCTCAGTTCCTCATACACCAACGGCAAGAGCTTCTCCGCAGCCGACGGATCACCCGCGTCCATTTGTGACAAAATTACAGTGACATCTGACATAGCCCCTAGCGTATCCGCGCGAGATGCTAAAGTCGACGAGTTCCCTTCATTACTTCGTTAGAACAGAAAATAGGATTGCGGTTCGAGCGAAAGATTCCATCTCAAATCGCAGGCACCTAACTCGCACCGGTTTGGCACACCGGAGAGCCGAACCTCAGCTTCCCAAGACATTTTGGATCTTCATGTGGGAAAACTCATTTAGCTGACGATTTCCCCTTTCAGCACGAGTCCTGACCAGCAGGTTCGACTGGCTACTGGCGCTTCCTAATCCTCGCCCACATCCTCCTCTGCACCCGCCAAGCCATCTGCCAAGTGAGAGGTCGTAGCAAACGCTCATGGATCTACGCTTTCCCCTGCATTACTTCCGGCAAGTATAGCAACTCCTCCTGAATATCTGGAGCCAAGTGCAGCAAGCCCATAATCTGCGTCATGCGTGGCTGACTGATTCTGCCTAATTCCGCAAGCTGCTGGAGGGTTTCTACCTGTCCCGATTCTAGCATCGATTGCATCCGACTGGCCAGTGCCACCAGCGTAGCGATCCTTGGAATCCGACCAGTTTGAGCAAGCATGACCCTCGCAGCTTTGGCGGCATCGCGACGCTTGTGTGCTTCGCCTTGGAATGCGACTTTTCGTTTTACTTTGATCATGCGAGCACCTCATCAGCTTTAGCGGCCAGTGTTTTCATTCCAGATCGATGGAAAGAGACTGAAATAGCAACCTCGTGTGGATCGTACTCCACCCGTTCCACAAGCACTTCCATTAGCTTGCCTCGTTCGGACAGTCCACCTTCTGCTTTGGCCTGCAGCCGCCATGCGATCCGGCGCACAAGGTATGTTTTGTTACAGGAGCGGCATGGCTCACCGAATGTTCACAGTGGGTTGTTTGGAAATATATCCAACGCGACGGGAAGAAATCCAAAGCCCCTATCAATCCCATCAAGGCCAAACGGCGTGCTGCTAGACGGCCATTGCCACAAGCCCTTGGCATTCCAAAATCTGGCATCGATTGGGAATTTAAGAACGACCATCGACCACGATCAACTAAACCAAAATGCGTACTTTTTGAATCTACAAAACGGAACCATCGATCTGTCCACAGGAGAGTTGCGCGAACATCGCCAAGCGGACTCCATCACTCAGATTGCAAACGTTACGTTTGATCCAAAGGCACAATGTCCTAAGTGGAAAGCGTTCATCGATCTTATCGTTGACGAAGACGATGAGGCCAAGCGATACATCCAGGCTCTATTGCGCTATTCGTGTTCTGGTGACGTTGGAGAGCATATGGAAATTGCGGAAATTATCCACCTGTTTGGAAAAGGAACGAGCTTTATTTCAGCCAATCAATCATTTGGGTAAAAGAGCATCCGGTCATGACAAGAAAGAACTTTCTCGGTAATCACGAATGGGCGTTTTTTGGTTGGAAGCTCGGCGCTGATCACAAGTTCTATGGTCCGAAAAATATCACTGATGTTTGGTCGGTAAAGAAGGTTAACCCGCAATCAATGGTGCATTTGACTCAAAAGCCAGTGGAGCTTGCTATTCGGACAATCCAGTACTCATCGCTACTCGGCGAGAATGTGCTAGACCTATTTGGTGGAAGCGGATCGACGTTGATCGCTGCAGAGCAAACGGGTCGTAATGCATTCTTGATGGAGCTCGACGCACCCTATGCGGACGTCATTGTGGATAGGTACCAGCGCTATACCGGCAAGCTGGCGATCCTAGAACGAACGGGCGAGTCTCCAATTCCGATGGGAACGAGGAGAACATGCGATGAAATCAATCTTTGCAAATAGGAATCATTCTGAACGGGTTCGGAAAAAGCTGGCGATTTCCTTCTTGTGCATTTTGCCGCTGGTGGTTCCTAGGACAAGTTCGACTAGTTCTTCATCGGTAGCTTCGATGGCAACGTTATGGATCTCCAAGAAAATGAGCGCTGCCTCCAATCCAACTCGTTTGTTTCCATCAATGAAGGGATGGTTCATCACAATATGGTAAAGGTAGGCCGACGCCATTTCAAAAATATCGACATGCAGATACTGGTCTCCAAATCCGGACTCGGGTTGAGCCAAAGCAGACTCAAGCAAACCCAAATCGCGAACGCCTGCACTTCCGCCATAGGTCTCGATTTGAAAAGTATGAGTCTCGAGTACGTCATCGAGAGTCAGAAAATGAGGCAAGTTCTACTCCGCAAGTTTTTTGAACGCCTTGGAGTGTTTTGCGTTGACCTTGGCACGAGCTGCTCGGACCTTCGTTTTACCTATGTCAGCGGCGAGTGGCGTAATTTGTATCGATTTTCCGTCTGTCGTCATCTCAATCTGTGATTCAGGATCGATTTTCAGAAGATCCAAGATGGGCCTGTCAATAACAACGGCCCAGCTATTTCCATGCTTTACAAAGTTCTTGATCATCTATTCTCTCCTGGTATGGTCGACCAATGTACTACCATCCTGCGTCATAAGTTGCCGGATGTCAAGTTAGGTGTTGTCGATTTCAAAGCGTTGGTCATCGGAGAACATTCGGTATGATCTACCTCGCCAGTCCCTACACCCATGTGGATGCAGCCGTGCGCGAGTCGCGTTTCGACGCTGCGTGCTTGGCCACGTCAACCCTTATGCGAGCCGGCTTGACGGTTTACGCTCCCATCGTTCACAGCCACCCCTTGGTTCGCTATCGCTATGGGCTTCCGATCGAATGGGAGTTTTGGCAAGCACATGACTGTGAACATCTGCGGCGTTGCGACGATAGCATGAGCATCCGACTGTTTTCCCAGGAGACTTCAATTTGAGCCCAATCACTGTGGATATGGATCTCGGCGTCGATTTGAATCTCGACCCGTTTGCCAGAAACATTTGCGTGATACGTACCGCCAATTTGAACTTCTGCCTTCTTCATTTCAATCGGTTGCAACCATCTAACCGCCTTCGTCGACATCCAACAGAAGTTGCTCTACTACATGGTCGTCGGTTGGGAAGATGATTTCACTGGGTATGTGGTCGACTATGGAACCTATCCCGACCAGAAGCGATCGTATTTTAGCCTGCGCGACGCAAGGCTAACACTCACTACGTCGGCAGAGGGGACCGGACTGGAAGGATCGATTTATTCAGGTTTGAATTCCATAACAACGGATCTGCTCGATCGAGAGTGGATTCGCGACGATGGAGCAGCCATGAAGATCAGTCGCTGTTTGTCCACGGACGGCAATATCTCGGTGCCGAAACTCGCGTCGGACTATAGATCCGATGCACTTTGGCGGCACTGAACGGCATCCCATCGACCGCTTGTTAACAGTTTAGCGAGCTAGCGGATTCGCTTGCCACCATCTCTTTGCCAACGCCAGTCTAGGGACATGGATTGATAACCAGCCGAGAAAAAACTCCATTGGATCATGCACCATCGCGAACAGAGCAAGCCACGTTGCCGACTATTCGGTGAACTGCCGCGAAAGTATGTTCGATGTCTTGTCTCATTGATTTTGATGCATTATTCTGTATCTCCTACGTCACCGCTGTTCAGCTTGACGAAACTACCAACTCTGATTCTCGCGTAAGGATGGTCTACAAATGTTTACTACTAGTTTTACGTCAGCGTTCTCGCGTCGCGCCGCTTTTTGTGGCATCGCTATCCTTGTCATCAACACGGTAGGAGTGCACTGCGCGGTTGCCCAAAGCCCGCGTCCTTTCGGCGGACGCGTTGTTGCTCAATGGGATAACGTCTTCAACGCTCTAAATGGGGGCACCGCAAGGTTTGTAGGGACGAGCCAAATGAGGCACATGGGAAGATCGGCTCAAGCTGGGAGCCTGAGCCTGGGTGCACCAACGGTAAATGGCTTCCCCGGAACCGGAACTGTAACGATTACTGCAGCCAGCGGCGACACAGTGACATTCAAATATACTGGCTTTCTCAACCCGATCACCGGTGAAGGCGCAGGCCCCATCGAAATCACTGGAGGTACAGGGCGTTTTGCTGGAGCTACGGGAACAGGAACCTTTTATGCAGTGATCAATTTGAACACTCAAGTAAACCAAGGCATGACCGTCCTGCTGGACGGCATCATCAGATACTAAATTTGCGTTGCCGATCAAAGGCTCAATCAACTTTGCTTTCGAAGCGACCAAAAGCGTTGCACTAATTCGCACCAGACACCTCAAATTGGAGCTGATTTTCGGGGGCTTTATCAACGCTTCGGCATGCCAAACCGGTACGAGCTGGCTGTCGGGGAGACATCTCGCCGATTTGTCCAACTGATTGCGACGAGAATTTGACAATCAGTTTCGGGATACCTATTTCACCTTGCTCACCTTGCTCCCCATTGCGACCATTACTTACATGACCCTTACCAGTTGATACCATCCTGTGGAGACTCGTTGCGACAGATTGTTATTCGTTTCGTCGATTAAGGGATTATGCTATTCATCTTTCACGTTCCATTACCGATTTCCTTCCCATATTCATTGTCGCGGTTTTGTTGCTACAAGGATGCCAGGGCCCCTCAGTACCGGAATCGATGATACCAATCACGTTTGAGTATTTATTCCAAAGCGAAGGCACAGCCGAGGAGACCCGCGAGGTCAACAGTCGCGATGGTACGGTCGTCCTAAAAGTCGAAGGGCCAAGATTTAAAGGTTTCGTGCGGCTTTACGAGACGGCGACGAACCAACCCATGGGGCCGGAAATAGCCCTCGCGGGGCCTGGAGGATCTTACCGGCTTACTTCCTTGGCCGTCGCCCCTGATAACAAAACGGTCGCGGCGGCAATCGGTAACTTCAGCAACGACTGGGGGGAAGTCACGGTTTGGAATGCGATGAACGGCAAGCTGGTCGCCCAGTATCAGGGACCACCCTATCTCGGCGAAGTTTTCAACGTGTCATTTAGCGTTGACGGTAAGGTCCTCGTGATTACCAGCGGCCCTGCTGGCGGGAAGTGACGACATCAAAATCACAAGCAAGGAATATCCTTTTGCCTGTACTCTTGATCAGCCGATCAACTTGACTTGAC
>JANPNA010000384.1:0-1992 GCA_031427235.1 Pirellula sp. | reverse complement strand
TTTTCACTTCGTACTTTCCAGACAGACCAGCGGCCAAGAGTGCGTTTTGCAGCGGGCAATGTTCGCAACTGGAGGATACATGCGGCGGCGACCGCTGTTATCTATTCGTTGGATGCATTCATGTCGCCGCCTGTTCAGCGCGGTGGCATTCGCCTATTCGCAACACTGAATCCCGAATCCCGAGTCTGACCCCAACGAAGTTACCAACGCATCTGACGTCCATGCCAGCGTGTTTCAGTTCTTTACGTTGCGGACAGACCAGCTGCCATGAGTGCGTCTTGAAGTGGGCAACTCCGATCCATGGGCGCGTCGATGCGGCGGCGACCGTCGTTACCTATTCGTTGGAAGCCACACTGTCGTCGCCCGTTCAGCGCGATGGCAAGTCGAGCGCATCGGATTGCTTGAACGCGCTAATCGATCCCGAGCATCAGCATCGCATGGCATATACACATTCCGCCCGAAGGTAACGTTGCGTGTGACGCGATGATTTCTTTCGGGCGGTTTAAAGATACGAAAACACAATGAATTCATTGCTCATTCAACGCAATCGGTGGCTGACACCTTTTCCCTCCTGTTCTCTTATTGTGAGCTAGTCGATAAAGTTCGCGAAGACTTCTCCTAAGTCACGGGATTCCCTTACGAACGGTTCAGCAACAGTTCTAACCAAGTCGTCCGATATTGGTTTGAACGAAGTATGCTGCACTATCAAGACAAATCCATTAAGAAGGAACAAATAGCCGCGTACCATTCGATTGTCTCCATCCGGTACTGCGACGACCTGAGCATATTCTAATGTTCGAATCGGAACTCCTTTCGGTCCACGAATGCCACCCAAAACGAACGTGCCAACATTTGCTTTAAGTTGATCGCTCGATGCAGATAGCGAATTCGGATTTACCCAAAAGGGATCGCCAATAGGAAAAATTTCTTGCGCCGTATCAGCCCACTTATTGAGGTCGTCGGGTTCTTTCGGCGAAACAAGTCGAAGGCCGAATGACAACACGTCACCAGTCTTTAGATTGCGAAAAACTTTGCACCGCCAAGCATTCTCGATTGGCGGATTTTTGAACTGCATCCTTACCCAATCATCACTTAACGAAGGAAACGCTTTACTCTGACTACCAAAAACGCAAGATATTGTCGCTATTGTGACCAGTATCAATGCAGCACACCAAGAAAACATCTTCATATTGTGGGCCCCATTAATGAACTCTCAATGACCTACAGGCAGAGTTTGAACTCCCGGGCAGAACTCATCTCTAAAATCATCTACGTTTGTTGATTTGGGATCGAAGCCACGACCGTAGACATCCAAGGTAGGCTTAATGAACACACCGAGGGGCGCACGGCAATATCGGTAGGTCTTCCACGACTTACTTGGTTGGCAAGGACAAGACCTAGTAATCGTAGTATCGAACTGAATTTCGGCAAAGAAATTCGCGATATCGTTATTGCCAGTCTCACCATTGCGAGAGCATCGTTGGGCTCTAAGGGTGATCTTGCTCGTCATTGTGCAGCCATCTTTTCCAACCTCCTCTAACGTAAACGTCATTATCTGAGACATATGCCCGCTGCATACCCACGTATCCAATCCAAGCGGATCGAAATTTTGCAGTGGACTTGATTCACAGTACTCATATAAATCGAACGGGCTTCCCCTGTACCCGATAGGGTCTCTGGTGAAAGACTCCAATCCATCACAACCTTCGTAAATCACTAGCCATATCTCGACACGGCCAAACGACTTAGAGTGGGGCGCTTCGGTGCATGAGGTGGTTTTTGCCTCGCGTGCGCGCGAGTGCATTTTTGGGAATCTGTCGAGGACATCCCAAGCAAGGTTTTCGTTGGTAATCGGGGCAAGTGCAACCATAGATGTACATTGTAGCCAGTGCGATTCAGTCAATGGGCCAGAATGGCAATGTTTTTGCTAACTTGTCAACGGGCGGTATTCTACCCTTTGGTTGTCAATCGCCTTAGCTCCACTCGATCCGG
>JANPNA010000383.1:0-32529 GCA_031427235.1 Pirellula sp. | reverse complement strand
AAAACTCGGTACTGATCATCACCATGATCCAACCCACATATCCTTCAGACAAGCCAGCCTCTTCCAGAGTTCGGCGTGAAATGACCTCAAGCTCATCTTTGGTGGGAGGCATTTCTTTGTTCATTCGTGCCGCTACTTCTCGGCATTTGTCTCGCAACTGTTCCCGCAAAAGAGGCGTCTCTGGAACAAGCTTCAAGTGACTGGTTTTACGTCGTGTCTTTTTTTCCGATTTCTCGGGTGCGCTCAGTGTTTGGGTGGCTTGCATCGAAGCAGGTGGGGTTAACGTTGACAAAACTCAAGTCCTTTGTTCAGGGCACCCAGTGAAAACACCAGTGGATACATTTTTTCGTGATACCAAAGCCGAGCGAAATAAAATCCGATCGGCTGACTGACGCGGTGGTGGTCTCGCTGGATAGCATCGCACAACCAATTCACGCCACGCATTATAGAGTCGGTACAGTCCTTTGTGCCACCGCCGGACATGATTCCTTCCAATGCAACACTTGTTTCTTCAATTGTACTTGTTGCAGAACCCAAAGTCGGGTCCGATCCAGGGTAGAAACTGTTTTTGCCTCCTCCCCATCCCCCGTCCGCGTTTTGGTTCTCCAGCAAAAAAGCTAAACCACGCTGCGAGGCGGGCTCGCCGACTCGGTCGCATTGGCTATAACACAATAAAACCCGACCGGTTCCGTAAATTGGGTTGTCTTCCTCGTCCCGGTCCTGGTTTCCGAACCAAAGTGGAAGCCAACTCCCGTTTTTATTTTGATGTTTTTCTAAGTAACCCCAGCCTCGTTCGATGGCGGCATCAAATCCTTTAATTCTAGCCCCCGATCCGAAGGCGATATTCCAGGCGGATAATGCACGGATCGCGTGAGCCGTTAAATCACTGCCGCTTCTATCAAACGGCAAAGTTCCCCAACCGCGACAGAATGTTGGCCAACCTCCATCTCGATTTTGAAGTCGTATCAGCCACCGGCATCCAGTCCTTGCTGCCAGCCTTACACGTTCCAACCGAACAGCCTCCAGGCTGGAAGTGCTCGCGTCGCCGTGAGCGTGACGCGTCAAGCAGGCTTCATGCCATTTACCTAAAGCGATCAAAGCGGCAGGCGTATCGTCGGAATCGGGTACCGCCCCGCTCAAATTCGTCCAGCCCCATCCACCTGGCTCCGCACCCGTAAACGCGTGTCGCTTCCGATGTTGGCATGTCAACAACCAGTCTATCGTTCTGTCCCACTCCAACTGGGAAGGAGAGGCGCCTCGGGAGGGCGAGGATTCTCGGGAGGGTGAGGCTCCTGTCGTACCAATGCCAAACTCGGCAGGAGCCACGCCCTCCCATGACCTAGCATCGAAGAAACTTGCTGCCGCCAACGAAGTGACCCAGGTTGCCAAATTCGTATCGATCGGCCAACTCCCGTCCTCCAAGACCGAATCAATGATGAATTTACGCGATTCTACAGCCACCCGCGATGCCCCCAAGCCGATGGATGCAAGACTCATCAATACGAAACTGGTCAGCGGCACGGCTTCGAGATAACCACCGCTGGTAGGTTGCATTCGAGTTAGCACTTTGAGCGACGGTCCCCTGGCGGCCGCCCGAACCATTCTAGCGATCGGATTTCGCGGTGGACAATGAACGTATTGTGCTTGTCCAATCGCGACCAAAGCTGGAATCGCATAGCTAACTACCGGCAGTTGAACCAAGCGATACCATGACTGAGGTAGAGCTGCCGCTTCAAACGGCAAGGTAGGGATCTGTGCCCAATCGACTAGTCCAGCCAACGCGCAGTTGGTCATGATAGGCACAACGAAGGTCTTGTCTTTACCATAACGTTGTCGCAGTCCCTCCCAACTGCCTCGCCGGTCAACATAGCCCCAAGCGGCTGCGATTCTTTCTGCGTAACGCGAGTTGTGGCCAGCCAACTGCCATGCGGCCAAAACCAGTAGTGTCGTTGCAATATTGGAAAGAGATCGGTCTGTATCGCCAAAACCTCCGTCCGTGTTTTGAGCGCGCGAAAGCCATTCCGATCCGTTCTCAATCAACCGATCCCAGTTTGCAGGTGCGTGGCGATCGCTTCTAGATTCTTGCTCGATTGGCCAGGATTTCTTTCGAAACTCATCGCGACTAATCGATAGCGCGCTTACCGCCGTCGCGGTCGATAGGGCGGATGTCGAAAGTGTTCCGGTCCAATGGTTCGCCGACCCCTTGAGCAAGACCAAATCCGATCGCAATCGTGCGATGGCCTGTTCCATTCGTTGCTTGAGCATTAGCAAATTCATGTTTAAGTTAACGGGATCCGCAGTCCGTCGTAGGCCAGTTGCACATGGTCTGGCAATCTGGCGTTCGCCGATTCGTAGTCGAGGTCGTGCGACAAATGAGTTAGGAATGTCTTTTTGGGCTTTATCCGTTCGACTACCGCAACCGCTTCCTCCACCGAAAAATGGGTTGGATGGGTTGTGTAACGCAACGCGTCCAGTACCAAACAGTCCAAACCCTGCATTAATTCCAAGCTCGATTCCGAAATGAAATTCGTATCTGTGCAGTACGCAACATTTCCAATTCGGTAGCCCAAGACGCTGCAATTGGGGCCGTGAATCAAAGGGATCGGTTGCAAAATCGTTTCCAACACCTCAAAGGGTTCCGTCGCAATCGAATGGATCTGCAATTGTGGCGTGGCTGCCGCATGCGATGGTTCGCGACTATCAAAGGCATAGTCGAAAACCATTCGTATCCGCCGTTCCACAGTTGTCGCACAATACAAGGGGACGGCATGCCCAAGTACAAATGGGAATAGTCGCAAATCATCTAATCCATGCAAATGGTCCGCATGTTCATGCGTAAAGACTACGGAATGGACCATTCCAATCCCCTCGCGCAACAACTGATGACGCAAGTCCGGTGAAGTGTCAAAGAGCAGGTTTCCATTTGGCAAACCCAATATGGCGCCAGACCTAGTCCGATTGTTCCTTGGATTCGAACTCGTACACACCGCACAATCGCAACCGATTGCTGGCACGCCAACGCTCGTGCCAGTTCCGAGCAAGATCATTTGCCCCTTGAAATCAATCGAACGAAACCGTCTTTCCACTGCGCAAGTCCTAACCGAGTATTTGGCTTTCCGATGCAGTGTACTTCAAATCCTCCCAGGTCCCAAGTCGGTTGTCCAACTCCTTTTAAGAACCGAACGAGCGAAGGGCCTCGCTCGTCCACAACGTCCTATTTTGGATAATCGATACAGACCGATCCCTTTTGGATTTGCTCAATTTGCTCGATACAGTTGGCCGATTTTCCAAAATTGAGCGAACGAGCAGCAGGATGCCAATTCGGTAACGACGTTTTCATCGCGCATGGATGGTGCGAAAGAACCAGCAGGTCCTATTCCCTTCCAAGCCTCCGAATTCCATGCCGCGAAAATCAAAACGAGACGATTTGGCCGCTTCTAAGCCTCCAACGACTCAACCAGCCGCTCTTGATCCTGGCAGACAGCCTCGCATCGTCGGTTGGCTGGTTTTGATTGTTGGCGCCTTTAGTTCGTGGTACTGGTACCGACCGCTTCCTGACTCCGTCAACCAGACCGTCCATTCCACGGCCGGTTCCTCGTGGCCAACGTCAGCCTCCGGCCCTAAAAGTCTTTGGACTGACCAAGGACTTGTCGTACCCAGTACTTCGGGCGCAACGGATAACCTCCCGGAAATTCGGGACCAACATGTGAACCAACCGAGTGATGAATCGCGTTTGATTGGGGCACCTAAGGTAACTCTTATACCTTGGAATGACGTTCAGCATGACATTCGCGACATTCTCAAAACAGAGCGGGTGCCAATGATTCCCGTTGCTCCGGACTTGTCACAGAATAAGTCGTCGTTCAACTCACCTCAAGTTTGGACTCCGGACCCGCTGCAAGTCGACCGAACTGGTGAAACAACGCATTCGAACTCGAGTTGGCCAGACCAGGGATACGTTCCACCCGCCAAAACCAAGCGCGACCAGCGCCGGGCGGCCGTACAAATCACCACTCAAATCCCTCCTCTGTTGGAAACCGGCATGAAATCGATACGAACCGCCGAATCCGAAGAATCCATTGGAACTAGCGAACGTCTAAAACCATCTTCATCAGAGGCATTGCAAACGACTCCATCCGAACCCCCAAGGCAACCAAAATTCATTCGGCAGCCGAAAACGATAGGTCAGTCGCTCCGCGACTGACGGTCAGCGACCTAACAAACCTAGCGTTTTTTCCTTCTCAAGCTTGCACGCGTCAATCGTCGAAATCGAGTTCAATGTCTATTCCCGATTCCAACTATCGATTGCTCGATTTCGGAAAGGGCCGAAAGCTAGAACGATTCGGGGACTTGATCGTCGACCGCCCTTGCCCGATCGCGACATCCCCCAAAAAAGACGCGGGACTTTGGGATCAAGCCGACCTTTCGTACGGACTCAAATCGTCGGACCGTTGGCATTACCACAACCCCAAAGCCATCCCAATCGCCACCACCAAAGAGAATTGGTTTTGTGAGTGCAACGGTGTTCGCATGTCACTTAAGCCAACACCAGCCGGGCAAGTTGGGGTCTTTCCTGAGCATTGGGGGCATTGGCCATGGCTGTTGGAAAAACTATCGTCCGCAGACTCAACGCCGTCCATTCCCATGAGGGTTCTGAGCCTATTCGCTTACACGGGAGCGACAACGCTGGCGCTCGCTCGAGCTGGTTGCGCAGTGACGCATGTGGACTCGTCGAAACCAACCGTCGTGTGGGCTCGAGAGAATTGCGTCTATTCGGATCTTGGCAGCGCATCGATTCGATGGATCGTCGACGATGCAACTGCGTTTGTGAAACGCGAACTGAAACGAAATGTGCGATACGAAGCGATCATTCTCGACCCGCCAACTTACGGTCACGGGGCCAAGGGAACGCGATGGGAAATCCATCGGCATCTACTGCCACTCTTGAACGACTGTTGGAAATTGCTATCGGAGGATCGCCGGGCAGTCTTGCTAAGCGGCCACTCATCGCACATCGCGATTCGGGATATCAACGAGGTTCTTGGCCAGCAACAGGGAGCTGAACGTGTTTTGAACTGCGAAATCACACAAGCCAATCTTGTCGATTCGTTTCGTCGAAAACTCGATTGCGGCTTCGCTGCCCGCTATTCGTTTTGACTTCGCTCAATGCTTAACAGTCGGGGCTGGTTTTTGTGGCCGAGCGAGGCCCTCGCTCGGCCACAATTGTCGCCTTTTGCTCCGCAAAAGTGCGTTAACGCGGCGCACTTTCGCGGAGCGAAAGGCGACAATTTTCTCAGCCAAAAAGCCAATGCTGCAGAAAATAGGCCGCAACTCCGCCAAAGTATCCTGCGAGGGCCATGGGGCCAATTCGACGTGCGTACCACATGAAATCAATTTTCTCCAAACCCATGGCGGCAACGCCTGCGGCGGAGCCGATAATCAAGCAACTGCCACCCGTACCCGCACAATAAGCCAATAGCATCCAAAAGAAATGGTTGGACGGCAAATCGGGATACATTTCAATGCCTGCTGCGACCAATGGAACGTTGTCAACAACTGCCGAAACCAGGCCGATAATGACGGCGATAACGGATTGATTTCCAATAGCGTCTTGAAGCATGGTCGCAAGGCTTTTCAAAACCCCGACACTTCCAAGCGCGCCTACGGCCAGCAGTATCCCTAGAAAGAACAGAATGCTGGACATATCCACACGCCTCAGGGCTGACAGGACTCCGGTCGAACTCCGCGTTCTGTCGTCCATCGAATGACTCACGAATTCCGAGGCGAGCCACAGAACCCCTAAGCTCAAAACCATACCCATGAAAGGTGGCAAGTGAGTGTAAGCCTTGAAGACCGGGACCGACATGAGCCCCAACAGACCGAGCACCAAGAACAATGTTCTATGCCAGGGCTCAATCGTTTTGTCATCGTCCTCGTTCTTTTCGTGCGAAACCGGTGGCAACTCCCCCTTCATCCAACGAGAAGCCATGAGCAACGGTACCAACAAACATACAAAGCTTGCGAGGAATAGGTCTCGCATGACTTCTACAGCACCAATCTTGTTCTTGACCCAAAGCATCGTGGTGGTGACGTCTCCAATGGCCGTCCAAGCTCCACCTGCATTGGCTGCGATAACTGCGATCCCTATGTACATCAAGCGAGTCTCACGTTCTGCAATGAGCTTTCGCAGCAAAGATACCATGACGATGGTTGTCGTGAGATTGTCCAATACGGACGACATAAAAAAGGTAACCCACCCTACGATCCAAAGCAGGGTGACTTGGTTGCGCGCGCTGACGCGTTGGGTAACCAAGGAAAATCCTTCGTGCGCATCGACCAATTCCACAATGGTCATGGCTCCCATCAAAAAGAATAGTATGCCAGCGATCTCAACGAAGCCCTTGGGCAATTGATACTCAGTGATGAATTCCAAGGTGGCTGGCGAGTGGCTCGTCAACTTGGGCGTGTTGCTTTCCGCTGTTTCGGGTGGGCCGTCATGCTTCTGGCCGATTTGATGGACGCGTTCCCATTCTTGAAACTCCGCTTGCGGTACAAGCTGATGATGACCTATCGCGTAGATAGACCAACATAGCACCCCCGTCAAAATGGCCGATGCCGCCTTGTTGACGTGAATCTGATGTTCAAAAACGATAGCCAGATATCCGACGACAAAAACAACAACGATGGCGGTGAGCATTGTGGTGTCAATTCTTCTGGAATGAGCCCTGGATTCGTAAACGTCTTCGCTTACAGGCTAGAACTTCACCATAGCTGCTTTTACGTAGTACGTGGGCACGTAAAACATAAAGGGAGGCAAAACAGCCTTCCTTACCGCGTTTTTGAGTCCGCAGCAAAGCGAGATCAAGTCTTGGGAAACAAAGCAAATAAGATACACTATTTGTCCGGACAGAGTTTGCCTAAAGAATCGTGCGGTCCGGTTCATTTCCAAAACGAGAATTTGCATCAAAGGAATGGTCAGTGGCTCGCAACGAACAACTTATACGCCAGCATAAAATTATTCAGATTCTGGAACGCCGACGCTATGGCGCCACCTTGGAAGATCTTCGCGATTCGGTCGTCCAGGAACTTGGGATCGGTACCCTGCATGTTCGCAGTATTCGTCGAGACATCGAGGCCCTTCAAGCGGCTGGCATGAACATCATTGCCGAGGAGACACAAACCGGCAAAGTCTGGAAGATGAGCCGGGTCGAGAAAGGACTTCACAAGATCGCGATCACCGCCAGCGAACTGATCGCTCTTTCTATGGGACGCGATCTGCTCTTGCCTCTGGTGGGTACCCAGTTTTGGCAAGGTATCGAAGGGTTCTGGAACAAAGTTCGCGAGCAGCTCCCGACGGGCGTCTGGGATCACTACCAACGCTATCGACGGACCCTCCGCGTTTTGGGTGTCCCGGCCAAGACCTACGAAAAACAGCAGGGAATCCTCAAAACAATCAATCGCGCTATCCAGGAACATCGCAAACTCGAGATCGTATACGAATCGATCGGCAAGCCCCCTGCGACCCGATGGCTCGAACCCTACGGTTTGGTCATCTATCAAAGCAGCATCTATGTCGTTGCCATCGAATCGGGCAAAAACCAAGAGGCTGAACCGGACGAACGTCTTCGCCACTGGAAACTGGACCGATTCACCAAAGCCACCGCGCTCGACGAATGGTTCAAAGCCGACGAGGACGTGGACCTCGAACATCATCTTGGAAAAAGCGTCGGGATCTTCAGCGGCGGCGAAAAACCGGTAACCTATACGATTAAACTATCTCGCAACGCCGCCCGGTGGATTCAAGAGGAACCGTGGCATGCAGACCAAAAACTAACTTTTGAATCGGACGGTTCCTGCATCATGAAAGTGCCAGCTTATCACCCCATGGAAATTATCCCAAACGTCCTGAAGTTGGGCGACGAAGCCCAATTGCTAGAACCCGCCGAAGGCCGCAAGGAAATCAAACGGATCATCCAACAGCTCGCGAAGGAATACATGGAGTGATGGAGGAATGGAGGAATGGAGGAATGGAGGATTGGAGGATTGGAGGATTGGAGTGAGTACCCTCCCCCGCTCCAACGCTCCCCCGCTCCAACTCTCCAACCCTCCAACCCTCCCCCGCTCCAACCCTCCCCCGCTCCCCCGCTCCAACTCTCCAACCCTCCCCCGCTCCAACTCTCCAACCCTGCCGCTTCTCCCATGCAACCCATTGTCCAAATCTCGCTCGACCTGACCAACATAGACGAAGCACTTGAAACAGCCGCTATGGCTATGCGAGCGGGAGTCGACTGGCTCGAAGCCGGAACGCCCCTCATCCTCGCCGAAGGCCTCCATGGCGTTCGGGCACTTCGTGCCGCATTCCCGACTACGCCGATCATTGCGGACCTCAAAACCATGGACGGCGGATACCTTGAAGCCCAAATGATGGCCGGGGCTGGGGCCACGCACGTGGTCGTAATGGCGCGAGCGCACGAAGAGACAATTCGCTGCGTCGTCAAAGCAGGCAGGGACTTTGGTGTCAAAGTCATGGGCGACAATATGGTTTGCCCCGATATGGTGGCAGGTGCCAAGTGGTTGGAGGATCTGGGATGCGACTATGTGATTCATCATATCGGCTATGACGAACGACGTGGCATTGCAGCCCGAGGCGAGCGTATGCCAAGTCCCCTGGATCAGCTCAGGCAAGTCGCACAAGCCGTAAAGATCCCAGTCCAAGCAGTTGGCGGCCTGACGCTAGAGCAAGCGATCCAATGCCCGGCTTATGGAGCCCCCTTGGTTGTACTAGGAGCTCCCTTAACGATTGACGCGGACGCATTCAAAACCGCCAGCGGCGACCTAGAAAGTTCCCTCAAAATGATTTGCGAAGCCATCCGTAGGTCCGTCGCTCCGTCGACGGACAGTCAGCGTAGCATGTAACCCACACGATCTTTACTTCAAGGCAAGTTCGAGTCGAGAAGTTAAGTGACTTAAGGACACTTCTCGGCGAACGCCACCTCGGGGAAGTGGTTGTAGCGGAATGCGTCAAGCATTTCGTTGGTTGCCGAAGTAGGCAACACCACCCCCGAAACCTTTGACAGGTTCCGCTACGAAAAAAACGGATTAACGTGAATTTGGTGGCGTTCAGCGAGAAGTCTCGACTTAAGTGACTTTTTTCATGCATGGCAAGGCAACCATTTTATGGGTCAGAGACTACACTGACCGTCCGTCGACGGAACTACGCAACGGCACGGAGTGCCGTTCTACACTTACCCCAAAATCAATCATGAAATCACCTGCGGTTGTAAACTACTCTCCTGAAAAACACTCCGTCGAGATCCGCGAAATCGAACGCCCTGAGATCGGCGAAGAAGACGTTCTCTTGGAGGTAGCCAACGTCGGCGTATGTGGAAGCGATTTGCATCAGTGGACCGCCGACCATTCTTGGCCGGTGAACTACCCGGTTGTCTTGGGGCACGAATTCGGTGGTACGATCATCGAAGTTGGCAAACGGGTCGAGGGATGGCAAGAAGGGGACCGAGTCGTCAGTGAAACCGCTGCCGTCGTCAGCCAGAACAACCCGATGACCCGACGCGGCATGTACAACCTCGATCCTACCCGCAAAGGCTTTGGTTACGGTGTGAACGGCGCCATGACTCGGTTCGTTCGGGTCCCTTCACGTATTTTGCATAGCGTTCCAGATAACTTGCCCTTCGAACAAGCGTGCTTGACGGAGCCTTGCTGTGTTGCCTACAACGCCGTCGTTCGAAACGCGCATATTGAGCCAGGCGATCGCATCGTGGTTCTAGGGCCTGGGACCATTGGTATCCTATGCGCGGCGATGGCGAGGTTGTGCGGAGCCCAAGTAGCCTTAGTCGGTCTTGAGCCGGATCGGCACCGTTTGGAAATTGCGAAGCAATATGGTTGCGAAGCGATCATCGGCGATGCAAAGACATGGGCAACGCACAGAGATGGGTTGGGTGCCGACGGTATTATTGACGCAGCGGGTGCAAGCATCACACTCAAAATTGCGCTGGATTTAGTGCGTCCAGCCGGATGGATCAGCAAGGTAGGTTGGGGGCCTCAACCGCTCGGTTTCAACTTGGATCAATTGGTTCAAAAGAATGTAACGCTTCAAGGCAGTTTCAGCCATCACTGGGCGATTTGGGAGCGGGTGATAGCGTTGCTTTCCAGCGGCCAACTGGATGTCAAGCCGATCATTGGCGGAGTGTGGCCGATCTCCCAATGGCATGAAGCGTTCGAGAAAATGCACACCGGGGCCGTCGTAAAATCAGTGTTGTGCCCTCGATAAGGCGAGCGGCAGATTTGCCTTAGCCCTCCGCGAAGTTATGCGTAACGACTACTTGCGATTTGTCTCGGTTCCTTGAATCAGAGTACTCTTTTGGTTGAGAGAAATGTTGCGAAACAATTCCTTGCTTCCTCCATGCCAATGAACCTCAACCGACTCAACATCGGATGCTTTCCCCAAGCCGAAATGAAGGCAATTGCCATAGTGACTTTGGTAGCCCCTGCCGCGATGCACTTCCTGTACAAAGCTTCCTAAATTGGTAACGACCGTGACCTGAGTTCCTACTGCATCGCGATTGGACATCGTCCCGACCAATCGAATCTGCAGCCAATGATTGTCCGACTTTGGGCTGTCGTTGCGTAATAAAGTCGGACTCGAGTTGAGATTCAAAACCACGTTGTCGAGATCTCCATCGGAATCGAGGTCCTCGGAACCAATTGCACGTGCGGTTCTTTCTAGCAGTAACGCACTGCCTGCATTGCGGGAGACATCTTGGTATTTTTTCCCAGAAAGGTTTTTTAACAATACATTGCGGGTAGCAAATTTGATCGAGGTATCCAACCGGTCGGGGACATCGATCAAATGCCCGCAGCCAATGAAGAGATCAAGAAAGGAATCGTGATCAAAATCGGATAGCACGATTCCCCATTTCACACTACGTGCAGCCACACCCATTCCCATTGCGATCCCAAAATCTTCAAAGAAGTCGCCATTGGAATTGCGATATAGGTTTGGGACCTCGTCCTGGAAATTGGTAACAGCCAAGTCCAGCCAGCCATCGTTGTTGAAGTCCCCGCAATCGACTCCCATACTGGCTTGACGGGCTCCCGCATGGTCGAATGCGACACCCGCCTGCATTGCGATCTCGGTGAAGCGTCCATGGCCATCGTTATCCCAGAGGAAATTCGCCTCGGAGTCATTGCAAACGAACAGGTCCGTATCGCCATCGCGATTGTAGTCAAAACTGACGACCCCCATTGTCGGACCAAGCAACGAATCAATGCCGGATTCAACGCTGATATCAGCGAAGGAGCCATCCCCATTATTTCTAAAGAGCTGACTCGAATCCATGGGGAAATCCTTTGGGCCTTGCGCACCGCGGACGCCAAAACGTTTGCGATCGATCTCAACGTCATAGCTGAACTTAACGTAGTTTCCTACGAATAAATCGAGATCGCCGTCCGCCTCGATGTCCAAAAAAGATACGCCAGCACCGACGCGAGACTCATTGGCCCCTGGCGCGTCTCGCACGATGGAAAAAGTTCCGTCACCTTCGTTGCGATAGAAGACATTTGGGCCAAAATTATTGACATACAAATCGGGATCACCGTCGTTATCAAAGTCACCGACGGACACCCCCAGCCCATGTCCAGTATCCCCAACGCCGGATTGCTCCGTAACATCCACGAACTGCCAGTTGCCGAAATTTCGATACAACCGATTCGAGGGCACTTCACCCGATACGGTTTTCAGTGAGGTCTTGGTTGGAAACGCTCCGTTAAGAAAATAGATGTCCATCCAACCGTCCCCATCGAAATCGAAGATCGCTAAACCGGCTGAGACCGTTTCCACTAGATAGTTCTTGCCTGTTCCACCGTTAGTGTGAATAAAGTCAATGCCGGAGTTTTTGGTTGCGTCCGCAAAAAGCAACGGAGACGCAACGGGAGCTTGAGCCATTGTTTCACATGTCGAAATCCAGAGAGCAAACAAGCAAACCAACGTAGCTTCAACCCATTTTGAAGTTTGCTTCATTGAGGAACCTGAGAACTCTTCAAGAGATTTAGGAGGGAGACGAAATTGCGACTTTCTGGATCCTTATCGATTGCCGTTTGCATTGCCTGGATTGCTTCCGGAATGCGTCCTTTGATCGCGAGCGACTGACTGTACGTTGCGAAATCCGAAGCAGCACCTCGCAATTCCGTAACTCGCTTTGCCATGGCAATTGCCTTGTCCATATCGGTTTGTGAAGTGATGAAAAGGTGCGTTAGTGATTCGTATCCAACCGGGCTGTCGGGGGCAAGTGCTACCAGTCGTTGGTAGGTCGATTCCGCGGCCTCCCAATTTTTCTGCGTCAAATAGAGACTCCCTAACGAAAGAATGTAGTTCCCATTTTTCGGCGAGAGATCCAAAAGTTGACGAGCGAATTCGATGGCTGCGGCTGGCCGTTCTAATTTCAAAAGAACCTCCACTAACGTTTTTCGCGAATCTTCACTTTGCGGATCGAAAAGTGCGGCTTGGCGAAGCACGAAAACAGCATCCTCGAATTTGCCGTGCTTGATATAGACACGAGCGGTGTCGACAAGTTTCACGGCAATATCGCTCCTCTCCGCCTCATTGCTCACGGAAAAATTCTCCTTCGAACGATTGCTTTGCACTCTTGCTAACCACATCGCTGCCTCTTGTTTGTTTCCAAGGCGTTGATGCGCAGTGCCGAGGCCTTTGATCGCAGGAGCATTGTTGGGATCGATGGCGAGCGTTTCTTCGAATGCGACTTTGGCATGTTGGTAGTCTCGATTGGCCATATAGGCTTGTCCCAACAAGAGCAGGGTCGACCTCGATTTTTTGCGCTCTGTGTTCTCCCGTTCCAAAACTAGAATGGCTTGGTCGATCTCGCCCTGTTTCAGTAGAGCATCCGATAACGCGTGAACAGGCAAACTATTGTTGGGCATGAGTTTGGCTGCTTTTGAAAAATATTCGGCAGCCTGGGCGTAGTCGGACCTTTTGAATGCGATTTTGCCCAGTCCATCGAATGCATATCCATACTCGCTGGACTTTGCCAGGGCATCTTGCCAACAAGCCTCTGCAACCTCGAGGTTCCCGATTAGAAAGTAGTACCGCGCCTTAACTTCCTTGGCATCTGGATCATCGGGGAATTGATTCGCCATCCGCTCTACCAAATCGCTCGCGACGCGGGTGGCTTGGTCAAAGTCTTCCGTCAAATTGCCGACCGGCGACTGAAGTTCACCGTCCGTTGGTTTACGATCGACTTCCGATTCGACGCTAAGCGAGTCCGCTTTGCCTTGATTGTCACTTTCTGACGAGCGGAAAGTGGAAGGTGGCTGGCTCTCGGAACCAGAAGGCAATGGAGTTTTGCCGCAGCCAACCCAACCAAAGAAAAAAATTACGGACAGACCTTGCAATGACCTAACTGGTTGCTTCGGAAACGGCATTTTTGGAAAACTCCAAGGATTACCTGGGCCTTTCGAAAGTAGCAGCCCAAGAAAAACGCAAACTAACCTTCGCAAGAACGATCCATTGCTTTGGCAACGAGCGTTCTTGCATTCACGCAGCCTCCACGCACTATTTCTTCTTCAACTGAATATCATAAGTTCCACCTGGCGATTTCACAGTGTACTTTAGCTCTGAGGAATTTTGATTTTCATACTTAGGGGGTAAAACGTTCTTGAAGACTTGAACCGGCGTGTTTGGGTTAATACTGTAGCCCTGCATTCCCTGTGATCCATCCGGCTGTGGAGCATTCGCATCCGGAACTTCCTGGACTTTCCCATCCTTGGAAACGTACTTTGCCACTTTGATATCGAAATCGCCTTCCATGGCTCCGTCGTTCGCGACAAAAGACGTAAGCTCATACTTTCCAGATGCGTCGGTCGTACCTGCTGCCGCAGATGATCCACTCTTGGTGTCTCGTGGCACGAAAGTGACGTTTGCCGCTTCAACTGGCTCTCCATCGAGGGAGACAACTCCAGTCACTTTGTGCGTTTTTGGATTGGATGGACCGCCACAACCCAAGAAAAGTGTCACTACGCAAAGTGGAGCACAAAAAGATCGAACGAAATGCATAAGGCTAAATCCTACTGTTGAAAAAAGTCATAAAAAACGCAGACTCGCGTTTTATCGCGAGTCTGCAAAAAAGCTATCTACTGTTTACACGGTTTGACTACTCGTTGGACGTGTTGGATTCTCCACCGCTTTTCGAGCCGAGTGAACCCCAAACGCCATAGTTGGAAGATCCACTCTTTGGCTGGAATACGCCGAGGTTGCCGGTATCAATCGAATTTGAAATGAAGCCAACGGATCCGTCACAGCGAACTGTAACAACACCACCTGTGTGAAAACTCGTCGGAGGAAGAATCAAATCGTTTCTGTCTCCCCAGTCACCACTGTCTTGAGAGCAGGAGGGACCATTCGGTGGCAAAACTGTCGTAAACGCACTATACATAGGCTGAGCGTCCGTCCAAGCTTTTCCGCCGACTGTCTGAACTGGCGTTCCTTGAATGAAAAACTGTCCGTCTGTTCTAGTCCGGCAAAGACCCGGACTGTTTACAACCCCTGCAACTCCGACCGCGGTCCCCTGGATATGCCTAATTTCCCTCAAACCAACGGCAGGAGGAGTTTGTGGCCATCTTGATAGGTCATGAATCACTCGCTCGCTCATCGCCAGGGTGTTGCTCAACCCGTCGGTTATAGATGCGAATCTCGTGTACGAAGGACGGTTGCTATTTTGATTGTAGGGTTGATTCCAATCCCAGTTATTTGCACCAAAAATCCCGCGAGGATTTACGTCGTCGGTCAATCCCTGGACCTGGTCACCCATGCAGAACGAATAGTTGCATTTCCATCTTGTATCGGTAGCGGATGCGCCGTCCGACGGACAGCGTGCTGAAGGAGGAACGGCTTGCCACAACACGTTGTTGTCCCAGCCGGTAGGTCCCCCCGGAGGAACTGCACCTTGAATACTGTTGAAAAGGGCAGTCGCTTCGATATACGGTAACATAGGAATGTAAGCGCTTAAACGCCCAACATTCGACGTAGACGCATTGGTGCCCTGCGTACCACCCTTGCGAGCCGGTAACGCTTTGAAGGCGGACTCGTAGTTGTGCAGTGCGAGACCCCATTGCTTCATGTTGTTCGAACACTGCATGCGCCGTGCGGCTTCGCGCGCCGCTTGAACTGCCGGGAGGAGTAAGCCTACCAGGATTCCGATGATCGCGATGACCACCAGCAATTCCACGAGCGTAAACCCTCGCTTCGAAATCTTACGAACCATAAGTACAACTCCAATCAAAAAAAGAAAAACAGACTGAATCGCCGAATAGCTAGGATTGCTAGGATTGCTAAAAAACAAAATCCAAAAAAAGCCATTCCATTCCTAAGGGTACACATAATCGCTCTAAAAGCAAAGTGAGGCAAACGGATTTCCTCGCAATTAGCTAAACAAGAGCATTTCAACATTGATTTTCACAAGTTGACTCCTCGAAGCGGATCGAGCTATCGGCCAATTGCACCGCCTTCGATGAAAACCAAACTGGAGTCTACCGCAACGTTTTTGACTGTCTCCGTTTGGCCGGACGGCCAGGAGACGACAATTTCGTCGATGGACGGCACCTGACCGACCCCGAAACTCAAGGTTCTTTCGTTGTTAGCCATGTATCCGTTGCCCGCCGTCAATTGTTGCTTCCATTTTGATTCCCCAGAGGTCAGCTCGACCATGGCTCCTATCGCAGTTCGTTCCGACTTCGTTGCAATAAGCTGGATTTTCACAAAGTGATTGGATGTCTCCGTGGCGTTTCGCACGGCGGCAGCTTTTCCTTCCAAGCAGGTGCTAATAAAATCCATCTTGCCGTCGCGGTCAAAATCGATCAGGGCCAGCGACCTACCAACCTGGGCAGTCTTGAAGTAGTCTCCAAGGCTGGAACTTGGCAGCAAACGAAAACCCATATTTCTGTCGTTTTGCAGAAGGGTTGGTGGCATTCGAAAGGGCCTATCCATCTGTGACAAATCATCTACGTCACCGTTGATGGCTAACAAATCGGGATAGCCATCCAATTGAACGTCGAGGAACTGTGTTCCAAAACCTAACAGCTCATAAGTTGGTTTCATGACCCCCATTCTCGCTGTTTCGTCATTGAAAACCCCATTATCTTGCTGCAGGTAAAGCGTGAAGTGTTCATGAAAGACATTGGTAACAAACAGATCCAAAAGACCATCTCCTTGCGCATCGCCAACCGCAATTCCCATGCTTCCTTCCGCTTTTCCAGAAGCATCCAACGCCACTCCGCGAACCAACGCCGTGTCCTGCATTTGGAATCCAAAGTTCTTGCTTTGGTCTTTGACTAATTCCAGTAGGACGTTGGGGTTGGCATCATTGGCTATGTAAATGGAAAGGTCGGAATGGTCCGGCAATCGAAAAACCGAAATGCCTAGACCATTTCCCGCCGGAATACCGGAAAGCGTCGATTCCGAACTATCCAACATCGGACCTAAACCGCTGTTGATAAGCAGCCGATCGGGAGACTGCTCAAAACTACTCGGTCCGCAGGCCGTCGGACGCCCTTCGTTAGCACAAATCAACTCGTATACATTCTTCCCTTTCACGTAATTCACATCGAAGATGTCTGCTAGCCCGTCGCCGTTAACATCCGCGATGGCCGCACTCGCAGTCCATTCCGATTGGGGTGGAATCCAATGGCTACAATCTAAAAAAGTCCCATCACCTTGATTTATCCAGAGTGAGTTTGGGCCGATATTGCAGACGTAGATATCGTCGAAACCGTCCGAGTTCAAGTCGCCGATGGAGACTCCTTGACCGAACCGGAATTCAAAGATCCCAGCTTCCGCAGTCTGATCTGCAAACGATCCTTCCGACGCGGTCTTTGCTTCGCCAAAACGGTTTCGGAAGAGCCGATCGGTTTTTGTCCGATCTTGAACGTCTGGCTCATTCATTGGAGGGGGCCAAACAGAGCCCTGTGCAAGATAGAAGTCCGGCCAACCGTCGTGATCGTAGTCTAGAACTCCAATTCCGCCCCCTGTGAACTCTTGCATTTTGCGGCCATTGACCGGTCCGAGGCGGCCCGGAAAATACTCAAAATCAACTCCGATCTGCATGGTCATCTCGACGAAACGCACTGTCCCGTCCTCATTGGAGGGAATTGGGCTGGTCGATTTGCGCAAGCTCTCTAGTTTTGGCATCAGGTAGTTTCCGAGCTTAAGTCCCATAAAACCAAAGTCGGTGCCGGATTCTTTGGCGTTGTTGCTATTGGCTAACTTTCCATGGGAAAGCTCTCGAAACGGTTTCACCCACTCGTTTGCCGTTTTCGAATTCAGGAAAAAATCACACCAAGCTACAACTTCGGTCCAGCGATCGAGTCGGCCTGCTAACTTAATAATTTCGTGTCCGCGGACCACGTCCTCTCTAGACTCATTCAACCAACTCGCCAAACCGTTCAGTTCCTGGATTGCGAGAGCTCGAGAAGCCAGTTGGTTGCTTCGCTCGGCTTCTCCCTCTGCGGAGATGGCTTGCGACAATTCTGTCATCGCAGCGATGTGACCAGGATCGCGGAGCAATGTTTGGATCAAGCAATGGATGGACGCGTTTCTGTTCCCTAACTTTTTGGCCCATTGGGACCGAACAAACCAAATCTCTGGCTGTGCATCGGCTTCGGATGGTAGTTTGGTCGACCAGGCGTCGAGACTTTCTGGCGAAACGACGAGCAGACATTTGCCAAGCAATGCATGGGTAAATGCAGAACGAGGGCGTTTTTCGAGACTATTTCGAAGCAAAACAACCGCTTCGCTTATGTCGCCTCGCAGGTATTTGTAATACGCGTTTCCTAGTTGCAACAAAGCGTCACCCGGAGCAATCTTTAGAAATCGTTCCAGCTCCTTTTCCTTATCGATGACCAGTTCGGGATTCGCTAGGAAGATCAGGGTGTCCAAGGAAAAAACGCCGCGGGACAACAATTCTCGGTACACATTTGCGGCGTCCCAGCGCTTCCCAATCTGAGCCAAAAGCAATCCGCGTTGCTCTCCAATTCTGATATTGCGAGGCGCGATCTCCATCCCTTGAATAAGAGCAGCTTCCGCAAGTTCCCATTTTCCTCGGGAACGAAGCCCCAATGCTATACTCAACAAATCGTTTGCAACAACCGTCTCATTCAACTTAGCGGCCCGCAAATAATACGTTCGCGAACCTTCCGTGTCGCCCAACTCAAGCGAACTTGTTCCAGCCAACATCAAGAGGTCAAGCGAGCTCGGACTTTGGTCCAAGCCAGCCTCCGCTAGGCCAAGTGCGGTTGAGAAATCCTTAACCGAAAACGACTGCCTCGATGCCGCTTGCAAATACTCTGCACTCGGTCGTGGACCATTCGACAGCAGAGGCCAAACCGCATAGGATGCCATTCCGAAAAGGACCGATGCGAATAGAATCGCAATCCACGTTGTGTTTTTACGAATTTTCGGAATCATTACCAAATAGGATTTCGAGATGGAGAGCATCGGAGTTAGGTGGAACGGCGCACAAACAGCTCCAGCACAAATGGTATATGATAGGGTATCACTATTTTGTTTAAAGCACTACGAATTCTATGTTTAAGGCTGAGATCACGACTATACCGCAATGGAAAAAATGGGTTTCGCTGTTTGCGCTGATCGGAATCGCATCGGTCATTTGGTCTCGCGTCCAGTGGAGCCAACCACCTGCGACCCAGGCCACAGCAGTTGAGGCAATGGCTAGCAAGGATTTTGAGCATGCGCTGTTGCAATTCAAAGAACTGTTGAAAGCCCAACCGGAGTCCGCAAGCCTACTCCTATCGGCTGGCGAATGTGCGCAGCGACTCGACAGATATGAGGAAGCTATTTCATTTTACGAACGCATTCCCAAACGCGACTCCAGAGAGGCCTCGATTGGTTTGTGGTCCGTTGGCGAAATGCGAATGGACCAAGGCCGTTTAAGCCAAGCCATCGCTGTTCTGAAGGAGAGCGTACGAATGGATAGCAACAACGTTCTTGCACGTACTAGACTGGCTGCGATCCTTGATATGTCGGGGCAACGATGGGCTGCCCATTCCCATTATTTAGAATTGCTCCGTTCCGATAAATGGTCCTTTGAAGCGCTTCGCAATCTAGGAAACTTTGCTCAGACCATCAGTGCCAAAGAATTGCTTGATCGCTGCCTGTCACTTGCGCCGGACGATCCGGCGACCATGCTGGGGATAGCCCGAAGCCTGAGAGAGTCGGGCAACTTCAGTGAGGCTGAAACGCTATTGCGACGCGCGATCGTCAAGGCTCCACCACTGCTGGAAGCCCATGTACAGCTCGGAAAAATCTGGCTCGTTTCCAACCCAAATCACTTGCCAAGTTGGGCGGAACAGATTCCTCCAATCAATAGTGATCATCCAGATATTTGGTGGTTAAAGGGCGAGGTGGCAAGATTGGATGGCCAATGGAAACAGGCGGCTCGTTGTTATGCAGAAGCGGTCAAGCTTTATCCGGACCACGCGCCAGCTTGTATCGGTCTTGCGAAGTGCTCGGCGCAGGAAGGAGATCAGCCAAAAGCTGCTGCGTTCGGGCAACGAGCCAAGAGAATCGAAGAGCTCAATATGGAACTAATGCAAGTCAATGCGGCCCGAACGTACGTTCCGTATGTGGTTCATATCGCAGAAAAAGCCATCGATTTGGGCCGTATGCTGGAAGCTTCCGCATGGACTCGATACGGTCTTGGAATCGACTCCACATCGCCTACGCTTTTGGACTTAAGGCAAAAACTAATGCAAGCGTATTCGCAAACCAAGGTATTTCAATATACGGCAAGTTTGAATGTCGAACGGGAACTCTCTTATCCACTTCCCTCAATTCTCGCAACGGGCTCGAAAAGAACGACGGAGTCATTATCGAACTCCTTTGAGTCCACGCTCAATCCTACAACCAAAAGCCATTTTCATTTTGAATCGCTCCCCGAACTGGGGTTCACCTATTTTGGCTCTCGGAACGAGCCTATTCAAGGCCGAAGAATGCAGGAGGTGACCGGCGGCGGCATTGGAGTTTTGGATTATGATCGCGACGGCTGGCCGGACGTCTTTCTTTCGCAAGGCGTCACTTGGCCGCCCGACGGATCGGACCATTCGCACTCGGATCGATTGTTGAGGCACAAGGGCATTGCCATGGCACCCGGTGACTGGTTCGAAGATGTTTCCTCCATGTCCGGAATTCATGAAAAAGCATTTGGACAGGGAGTAGCGGTCGGCGACCTGAACAATGATGGATTTGATGATCTTTATGTTGCCAACATTGGCATCAATCAGCTCTGGATAAACCAAGGGGACGGTACTTGGCGAGATGGCAACGCTTTCTTGGACCAGACTGTCAGTGATTGGACCGTCAGCGCTGCTATTGTCGATTTAAACAACGATGGAATCGCTGAGATTGTTGATGCAAACTACATTCAAGGAACGGACGTCTTCTCCAAGTTGTGCGATACCGGCGGACTGCCTCGTACCTGCTCCCCTTTGAATTTTCAGCCAGCAAAAAGCCGGATTCTGAAGCGAGACGAGAATGGATTCTATCGCGACATTTCGAGGATGGTGTTCGACAACGATGTCGTCGATGGCAATGCGCTTGGATTAGTGGTATTTCGAGTGCACAACTCGCCGACCCCCATTTTGTTTTTTGGCAATGATCAAGTTGCGAATAATCTATTGGTTGCCAAACCGACCAACCTAAATCCCATGAATCTCCTCTATCATGACGAAGCCATAGTCAGCGGTGTCGCTTTTGACGGATCGGGCAAAGCACAAGCTTGCATGGGTATTGCCGCTGGCGATGTTAACTCTGATGGTAAAGTCGATCTCTTAGTCACGAATTTTTACAAAGAATACAATACGTTGTATTTGCAATCGGAAGATGGACTTTTTGAAGACAGAACGGCCGCGGCGGGGCTGGTGGCTCCAAGCCTGGACATGCTGGGGTTCGGTGCACAGTTCGCAGATAGCGATTGCAATGGCACCCTAGATCTCATGGTCCTAAATGGCCATATTGACGATCTGGGGCACAGGGGACAGCCCTATCGCATGGTGCCGCAATTCTTTTCAGGAAACGGTAAGGGTCGGTTCGAATGGATTGCGCCGAACGAGGTCGGCAAATTTTTTAAAACGCCAGCGCTTGGACGTGCTCTTTGCACCATCGACGCGAATCGGGATGGCTACTTAGATTTCATTGCAGCGGCCCTTGAAACGCCCGCTTCACTCGTTATGAATCGCACGACGGGTTTTAACTTCGTATCCTTTCGATGCGTTGGCACTGACTCGCAACGAGACGCGATTGGAACGACAGTCTCGGTCACCACGAAGAATCGAAAACTTTCACAGCAGCTCATGGCCGGAAATGGCTATATGGTAAGCAATGAACGAATCCTCCACTTCGGCTTAAACACCGACGACCGAATCGAAATCGTCGAGATTTCGTGGCCGAGCGGAACTCAACAGCGTTTCCACGATCTTCCCATAAACAAGCAATGGGTACTAATCGAAGGTTCCGAAATGCGTTGCCTTGACGCTATCGCCAACTAGCCGTGGTCAATCATAACCCGATAGGTAGTGAGGGGCCTGCGACATTGTCACTCGCTTACGAACTTTGAAGTTGCGTTGTTTGAAGCTCAAAACAAGCGTCGAACCTGGGCTCTGTTGTTTTACCACCTCGTGGTAATGGAAATGCGCAACTTCAAAACTTACGCTTCGGGTTGGAATAATCTGCCGCTCGCCTAAACACATACAATGCCTATTTCTTACCGAAGGCCTTTTCAAAGAGCTGCTGTTGCATGGCTGCATTGGCAAGATCCGCTTCGCTTTGTTGAATCTGACCTTTGATCGTATTGACGGCTTGCTGTTTCGCGGACACTTCGGATTGCAGGGCGGATCGCTTGGCCTGCTCGGTTACAATGGCAACTTGAAGGGCTGCCATTTGCTGTTCCAGTTTTGCCACTTCGCCGCTCGTTGCTTCGAGTTGCGTTTTCGTCGATGCTATCGTGGCTTCGGCGGGTACGATTTGAGCCGTTGTGGTCGCAATCGCCTGCTCGATGGCTACTCTTTTTGAGGCGAGCTCAGTTGGCATGGCCGCAAATCGTGCAATGTCGGCTTGCAGACCATCCACTTGGAGTTGGACAGCAGCCACCGAACGGTTCGCCGCACCTTGCTTCAATTGTGCTGCAGCAAATGCTTCGCTAACCGCTTTCAAAGCAACGGTGGCGGGTTCAACTCTTTGTTCCGAACTTGTTTTTGTGGCTGTGACTTCTTGAACTTTCGTTGACGCCAAGACATATTCAGCGTTTTTGGCATCGAACGCTGCCTTCAACTCCGCATTGTGTTTTTCGCGGGCGGCGAAGTCGGCATTGATGGCTTGCAACTCGGTTTGGTATTTCGCAACGGCGGCCGCTTGTGCCAGCGACTGAACGGTGTGAGCGGCGAGTTGTGCGTCGATGCCTGCTACATCTGCCCCCTGTGCGGATCGCTGGGTCTGCAATACGGCGATGGCGTCGTCCGCAAGCTTTTTGGCTGCAACGGCTGAATTGAGTTGACTGTCCCTCTCGTTTTTTGATGCCTGTACGGTTGCGAACTCGGACGCCTTCGCCGCCAATTGCGTCACGATCATATCGGATTGGGATTTGAATTGAATCGATTGGGCGGTGACCGCTTGCAATTCCGTTATCGAAGAAGCAATTTGCGATTGCAGATCCGTCAACAATTTTTGAGCTGCGACTTGTTGCGTTTGGTGCGCTACAAATTCCGCTTGAACGAGCTGGGCTGCAGCCTGGGATTGGCTAAGTTGCTGCTGAGCCGCTGCCAGTAACTGTTCCAGCGGCGTCGGGTTTGCGGCCAGGGACTTTTCGTCCTTCGGATTGGCTCGTTGCCACATGCGGACATTGCCAGCCCAGTCACCTGCGACGACTTGTTTGCTATCGACGGTGATCGCAACTTCATGTCCCGCTTCCACTAGCGCAGGCATCTCGCCAGCCGCATTTCCGGCTCCGTCCCAAATTTTGACTTTGTTATCGCGACCGGTGGAAGCGATCGTTCCATCGTTGCAGATGGCGACCGCGGCAACGCCGCCGCCATGTGCATCCCAGGACTTGATCAATTTCCCTTCGTTCATGTCCCACATCTTCAGCGTGCCATCGAACGAGCCACTTACGAGGGCTTGCGAATCCGGGCGCCATGCAATCGATCGAATTTCCCCCTTGTGACCAGACAATTCTTGAAAAAGTCGCCCGGTGTAGGTTTCCCAAACCACCAGTCCACTTGCCCGATCGGCCGTGGCCAAAAGCAATCCGTCTGGACTAAAGCGAACACAGTAAATCCAGTCGGTGTGCTTTTTCTGTTCGTATTTCAGGTTGCCCGTTAAGGTCTCGAAGACGCGAACCATTTTTTGAGGGCCCGCCATCGCAATCAATTGATTGTCGTCGCTGATATCGGCGGCAAAGACGATATCGAGCTCGTCACCCACGCGAGCAATTCGGTTTCCGGTCGCTATCTCGTGCAGGGCAGCACAACCCGATGCGCTGTGTCGTCCTCCAGCGATGAGAATGAGGCGTCCATCGCGGGAAAAGGTAATGGACTGAGGCTCCCCTTCGGGAAACGGAATAATTCCTTGCAGTTGGCCGGTTTCGCCATGGTACAGCGCCACTTGCATTTGCCCTCCGACCGCCACCAACGGCGACCAGGGACTAGCGGCGAGCGCCGAAATCGTAGCCGCTCGCTGTGTAAAGAAGGGAGTCTGTTTGATCATGGCGACTGGCATCGGGGGAGCACCCTCGGGTCTGGCCGAGGAGACCATTCCTAAGGCTGCCGCATTGGCCTTCGGTTTTTGAATCGCCGAGCCGCTGTTTTCTGGCATGCCTTGCTCAATCCAAACTTTGAGCAAATCCACTTTCGCTTGCGGAATCATGTCCTGCTTGGGAGGCATAAAGGGTTGCTCTTTATGCGCGGTGAGGGCATACAATCGGGACGAATCGAGGTCTCCTGCCGCCACGACTTCACCACCGCTACCACCGGTCAACACGGCTTGATAACTATCCAGGGCCAAACCGCTCTTCTTGTCGTTCGCGTTGTGACACGATGTGCAATGCTCACGGAAGATTGGCTTAACATGGTCTTCGTAAGTGATTTTCACCGGATCTTCTGCTGCGAACGCGACGTGGAATACCGGTGAGAAAACGGCGAAAAAGCTGAAAGCAGAAGTCCATCCACGAACAATCAGGTGGGCACGAGTTGGTTGGGAGTTGCGTTGATTCATCGAAATTGTTTCAGGTAGCAAAGACTGCGGGGATGGTTAGTGATTGAAAATGAATTCTCGGCTGTTCAAAACGGCCCAGAAGACGTCGTGCAAACCCTGTTCCTCGTTGGGAGAGTCCGCGATCAGCTTGATTAAGTTCGCTCGTTCCGTTTCCGTCGTTTTTCGGCTCAAACAGCGTTCGTAAAGTTGATCGATGATGGCTTCCTTGGTAAGGCCCGCCTCCTTCCACTTTTTCAGCACGGCACCTTGACTGATTTTACCGCTGGTCGCGTTGCCGTTGATCAAATGCAACGCTTGCGACAACGATGGATCGGTCGTCGCTTCATCGGCACAAACAGTGGTTCTAGCGCTTCGGCCAAACGAAGTGAGAAAATAATTGCTGGTCGCCCCGTCGGCGATTTGAACGGCCCTAGCTCCGATGGGTAGCCCTCGAAACTTGTCCTTGGTCTCAGTCACTTGAGAGATGCAGTCGAGCATGCTCTCCGAAGGGATTCTGCGAACGATCGCATGCGAATAGTTGCGTTCGTCCTGTTGGTTTTGTTCGTTCGGCGTGCAAGTGCGTTGGTACGTCATGGAATTGCAAATGTCTCGCACCAATCGCTTGGTGTCGAATCTGTATTCAACCAATCGCTTGGCCAGCTCGTCCAACAATTCGGGATTGCTGGGTGGATTGCTGGCACGGAAATCATCGACTGGATTGACGATCCCGACGCCAGTAAAATGTGCCCAAATGCGATTGGAAATACTCTTGGCAAAGTAAGGGTTGTCGGTGCTGGTGATCCAATCGGCCAAAACAACTCTTCGGTCCTTGCCGTTCACATCGGGAGTGGGACCACCCAGGAATTTCGGCGGCACAACCGCCCCGCCAATTGGATGCTTCACGTCGCCGCCACCGCTATTGAAGATCAATAATTGCCGGTAGTCCTCGCTCTGCTTGCGGCCCACTTGAGAGAAGAACGCGTTGAATCCGTAGTAGTCATTCATCGTCCAGCGGTCGAAGGGGTGGTTATGGCATTGAGCGCATTGCGTTCGAATGCCCATGAATGTTTGCGCGACATTTTCGGCCAACTTCAAACGATCTAATTCCACTTGATAAAAATTGGTCGCGGGATTCTGAAATGTGCCGCCGGTGGCGGTCAACAATTCGCGAACGATTTGATCGATCGGAGTGTTCGACGCGATTTTGTTGGTGAGCCAATTGTTGTAAAGGTAAGCAGCTTTGTAGCTCACATCGTTCTTGCTCTTGATCATGAGCAAATCGGCCCACTTCATGGCCCAGATCTCACTGAATTCCTTGCGTTCGAGCAGAGTATCGACCCACTTGGCTCGCTTATCCGGTTCCGTGCTAGCAAGGAACGCAGCCGTTTCTTGCTCCGTTGGCAGAAGTCCCGTAATGTCGATAGTGGATCTACGAACAAACTCATCGTCGGTGCAAATGCCACTGCTCGGCAAGCGAAGCTTTTGCAGCTTTGCATTGACCAAGTTATCCACGTAGCTTTCGCTTGCAACGGCATTAGTGACTTGAAGCTGAGCTGGTAACGCCAGGACCTGAGAGCCCACCGTAACCGTGTCGAATCGCGCCATGACGAACGCTTCACCACGAACACCGCTAGTGATTTGGCCATCGAATGCAACGGCCGCCGTTCGTTCATTGTTGGTGGTAAAAGAAGCCAGATCCCAGACGTCTCGTTGAGATCCATCGGCATAGGTAGCGACAGCCACGAGTCGTTGTTTGGAGGCGTCCCCTTCGATGACCGCTTGATTTGGGTAGATGTCGACGGCTGCAACGGCGGGTGGTTTGGTCGCATCGATCGGTGCCCCGGCTTGCAACCAAGTCAATAGCGTTTGATAGTGTTTGCTGCCAATTTCGATTTTCTTGCCACCGGTGTGTTGCACGGAGCCCGTCGCCTTGAGCAGAATTAGGCTTTGGTCCGGCACCGCCAAGTTGATGCGTCGGATCCCTATTTCGCGAGTGATACGTTGGTAGTCTCCAGCCGGATCGA
The DNA here is from genome assembly GCA_031427235.1 of Pirellula sp. Lineage (GTDB taxonomy): Bacteria > Planctomycetota > Planctomycetia > Pirellulales > Pirellulaceae > JBKCUI01. The sequence continues at coordinate 6,219 of JANPNA010000383.1, read as the reverse complement.
AGCCGAACAGACTCATTCGGAACCCGTCTTTGCCACGTGCGGCCCCGTGGCAGGAACCGGTGTTGCAACCTGCTTTGGTGATGATCGGCATCACGTCCCGCTCAAAGCTAACTGTGCGGACCAATTGCGAGTTCGTTATTTGGAATTCGACCTGTGCGGACAGGCCTTGCCAATGGGCGGAGATTTGAGAATTACCGTCCGCCTTGGGAGAAAGAACGGTGTTTTCGATTTGGGCTAGATCGGCGTTAGCAATTTTCCATTCGGTTTGGTCGGTAACATCTTGGGTGATACCATCCGACCGCGTCGCCACCGCGATAATGTGTTGGCTATCGGACTTGGCACTGAGTTTGATCAGGGGTGGATAGATCGCCAGCGATTGCCAAGTCGCGGGTGGAGATGCGGTGGCCGCTTCCAGGGTTGGGGTTGCGGCAACGGCTGGAACCACCGGTGGTACAATGGTCGCCGGAGTATCGTCCGTACCGAATGCGGTCGACCCAAGCAAAACGCAGAACGCAGCCGCGGATTTCGCAGCGATCGGCAGGGAAAATCTCACTGTTTGCCTCTTTGTTGCTTTAGCATTTCTAGACGTGTCAAAGGCTTGGCGGCCACCTCGGCAGGTGCGGGGGCTGCGGCTGGTGCAGCCGCCACAACGGCTGCGGTCGTTGCTGCTGGCGGAGCAATAGGGACGTCGATTTGAACTTCACCATTGCCATTCGTTTGCGTGATAACACCCTTGTCGCTGGTGACCGTGGCTCGGCAAATAATCGTCTTGTAATTGCCAGCCCGAGTTTCCGATGGAACTTGCAACGCATACGAGACTTGTGTTCCGTCAACAGCAAATGGAACTTTCGGTGTTGCAACTTGCGTTCCAGGCGGAATGCCGAGAACTTCAATTTCTACGACCCCTTCTACTGGACGTTTTTGCTTTGCGTTCACGATGACATTGGCCGATTTGCCTTGCTCTGCCATTGTCTTTTGGAACTTGAAATCAAAAAGAGATTCGGTGACATCCACGTTGACAAACTCCGAGGACAAGTTGATCGGACCGGCCCCGATATCGGTTGTCGCCATAACGACGAGTGGCCAATTGCGGATCGCCGCCCCATTGTTTGCAGTGAGGGGCAAGCCGATCGTGGATTGGTCTCCAGGAATCGTAACTGCAGAGAATCCGATGCCTGGCGGAGCGCTCAGCAACCGCAGGTTGATTGGCTTGTCGAAGCCTGCATTGCGTTTGGCGTTAACGATCAAAGTCATGGAACCGTTTCGAACCAATGGTACCTGTGGTTGCACAACTTCAATGTCAAATGGAGCCGGCTCGATGACTGCTACGGCCAGTTTGTCCTCGAATCGGCCCCAAACATCGACGTTGTTCTGGCCACGCACCAGTTGGGTGCGCTGACTCAAAGGACCGGCCACGTGGGTTTGTGGCGAGGTGGCAATCGTCGCAAACAAATCGACAAGTTTTCCTGCGTTGGCAACATTGGCCTCGGCCCGGAAAATCATTGGTATGACTCCTAAATCCGCCGCACAGACCGCGTCGGAATGAGTCATGCCAGCGGGAAGATCGGGGGCAACAACTCTCGCTTCGCCACCGAGGAATGTTCGCACGACATTGGACTCGATAGCCATGCGAGCCCCGCGAGGTACGTTGACTACTTGAGAGACATATCTGGTTTGCTCGTTCACTGTCGTCCCGACTTCAGGGGTTTGGAGCAGTATCTCGGCTCGATAGACGAAGTGCTTTCCAAATCGGCCTAGATGATCGGAGACACAAAGACCGTACTTGCCATCCTCTGGAACTTTGAATTGGAGGTAACTATCAGGCCCATTGCTATCGTCGTTCCCTGCGAGCGCTCCGGCACCCATTTTGAGGACCTGCAAGACGGGATCGACATTGGATCGCAATGGTTTTCGAGCGTGGACACGGATTTCGAGTTGCTGGTCTTTTTTCGCCTCAAAAACCCAGCAGTCGCGATCCTTTTCTTTTTCAAGTATCCCGTTGAAAGCGACCGGCACAGGACTCGAACTTGCGACGGTGTTGTGATCCTCGTTCGGCTCGGTTTCCATGACATTCGGTATGGCCTTGACGGACAAATAATTTGGCGATGGCGACACTTGCCCATCCTTCTTGGACCAAATTCGAAACGAGTCGGAAGGCTGAGCCGGCATATCGAACGTCTCTTGCCATTGATTGCCTAAAAGATCAATGCAAGTCGCAACAAGCGGTTGCCCCGGCGGTCCACCGCTTGGAACAATGGCAACGGGACGAGGGAAACTACCGACATGCAATCGATAGCGAGCTCGTTCGTTTCCGCCAAAACTGCTTTCTCGCACTTCGATAATGTAGCGTCCATCGGCTGGCGCTATCATCGAACAAAGGCAATCCTGCTGCAGAATCACCGAGTCGTCGCTGGCTGTGATTTCGAAGCGTTTCGAATCGTAGATGGCGACGTACGGATCAAAGAAGTCGTTCAAGTAAGAATGGCGTAGCCCTTCGAGCTCGACATTCATTTGCTGCCCTTGTTTTAGATCGACTGCGTAGTAGTCAACGTCTTCATTGAGCACCACTCCGTCGACGGTCGAATTAAACGCGATCACCTGAGCTTTCGGGAACTCACTGTTGGGCTCCGTCTCAGCCAGGGACGGGAGAGCGGAGACGTTGAGCAACCGCATATTGCTGAGTCCAGTGTTGGTTACGACCCGAAACGGATGAAGGTCGCAAGCGGCCTCTTGAGTCGCGGTGATAGTCGCCGTGATGTTGTTGTCATCGACCTTGGCAATGTTGGTTGCAGAAAGGCCCGGCGTGTAGAAAAGCAATGCATGTGCATCGCCAAGTCGCGCACCGGAAATTTTTATTTCGACGGACGTTCCTCGCTGCAATCCGACCAAGGACAACGAATTGGCTTCGGGTGCCGACCCCTGTACGGATGCCGCGGAAAGCAAAGCCAGGAACGCAGCGAACCAAGTGTTGCGCCGAAGAGTACTATTTGCGTTCATGGCTGGATGTTTCTGTGCTAATTGGATTCAAATAATTCAAATAAGCCGTGCACGCCGAACAGGCTGTCGCCTGTTTTTGTTGTGCGTGACAGGCTGGCAGCCTGTCCTACGGTTTGACGTGGGAGCGCTAGACCAAAATATCCTTGATCACTTTGCCGCCGTCGCATATTTCGATTGGGCGATCCCCTGGGGACATCAATTCTTTGTCTGCCACGATTCCAAGAAGGTGGTACATCGTGGTAGCCAAATCCTCAGGCGAAACGGCATCGAATTCAGGCTCGGTGGCGGTTGCATCCGAGGCTCCGTAGACCAAGCCACCTTTGACTCCACCACCCGCCAACATCACGGAGAAAACCTTGGGCCAGTGATCTCGCCCCGCATCGTTGTTGATCTTAGGGGTCCGTCCGAATTCGCTGCTGACCATGACCAGAGTTTTGGCGAGCAATCCGCGCGAATCCAGATCCTCGATCAACGCAGCCAATGCTTGGTCCAGAGGCGGCATGTCGCGTCTCATCGCGCCAGCAATGCCTGCGTGCATATCCCAACCGCCATAAGTGACGGTCACGAATCGAACGCCGGACTCGACCAGTCGACGTGCCATGAGTAGGCGTTGGCCAGCCGTGTTTCGACCATATTTATCGCGAAGGCCGTTGTCTTCGGCATCGATATTGAAGGCCTCGCGGGCTTTCTCGCTGCTGATTAGCGAATAGGCCCTTTCATAAAACGTGTCCATCGCAGCAATATTGTCCGACTTCTGCTGGTCGGCGAAATATGCGTTGACAGCGTCCAAAGCGGACCGGCGTCGCTCAAAACGAGCCGTATCCACACCACCCTCTAAATTGAGGTCTTGAACTTTGAAACCCTTGTTCGCAGGATCGGCCCCAAGGCTGAACGGACCAAACGAAGAACTCAAATAGCCTGTCCCAGCAAACTCGTTCGGTGAATTTGGGACGGCTACGTACGGCGGCAGATTATTGCGAGGACCATACTCATGGCTAACCACCGAACCGAAGCTTGGAAATACCAGTGCAGGAGACGGCTTGTAGCCAGTGAACATGTTGTGCGTGCCGCGTTCGTGAGCCGCTTCCCCATGCGTCATCGCCCTAAGAATGGTCAATTTATCGGCGACGCCCGCTAACTTAGGAATGGTCTCCGCGAAAATTTCGCCAGTCTTGGTCTTGATCGGATTGAGCTCGCCCCGATATTCCAGTGGACTGTAGGGTTTCGGATCGAATGACTCCTGGTGTGCCATCCCACCAGGCAAAAAGATGTGGATAACACTTTCCGCCTTGGCCTCCATGAAATCGTATTTCTTTTGATCTGCCATCGCTTGCCTGGATCGGAACAAATCTCCCATCGAAAGCCCCAAACCGCCAAGTGCCCCTACGGTCATAAAACCACGACGACCAAGTGGATTACCAAGACATCTCATGTTGAACTCCGAGCGAGGAAATTTTTTTGAGTCAGATCAATCAGCCGACTGGCATTAAACGACAAAGTCTTCGTAACGAGAAAACTTTATTAATAGGCGGGAAAGTTTCTGTCGGCGAGCCTGGGACAGGTGTGCCGGGAAGGAATCACCAGTATAGTGCACCTGCGCAATGGATAGTACCCATTGCACCATGAATCTCCTCAGTTTTCCTTCTCCAACGCCATATTCCTTGTATGAAAAAAGAGACACATGTCCTCACTTAGAGTCTTTGGACTGTCGTCAGGACGACACCCAGGTTCAGTCGAGAACCTACCATTGAACCGTTCCGAAACTGGATGCTTCTCACCAATCAACGGGAGAGCCTAGTCACAATGGACAAGAAAAAGGCTGCAATCGCGTTCATCTTGGTGATCGTCGTTCTGGACGTCCTTTCGCTCGGGCTCGTGATCCCTGTATTAGCAAAACTCATAAAAAAGCTTGTGGATGACGACGAAGTCCTAGCATCGTGGTACATCGGATTATTTGGAACCATTTGGGCTTTGATGCAGTTCTTTTGCTCGCCGATCATGGGAGCTTTATCGGATCGGTTTGGCAGGCGTCCTGTTCTATTGGTGTCTGCCTTTGGGCTTGGGTTGGACTACATCCTTTTGGCACTCGCGCCGAATCTTGGCTGGCTCATCGTAGGACGGGTTATCACGGGAATCACCGCCGCCAGCTTTTCAACAGCTCAAGCGTATCTCGCGGACGTCACTACGCCGGAAAATCGGTCGGCGGCCTTTGGAATGTTTGGCGCGGCATTTGGACTGGGATTTGTTTTAGGGCCGGTGGCTGGAGGTTTGCTAAGCGACATTGATCTGAGACTACCGTTCTGGGTTTCCGCCGTATTGACGTTGGCCAACGCCATGTATGGTTTTTTCATCTTGCCTGAGTCGTTGCCAAAAGAGAAGCGAATGCCATTTCGTTGGTCGCGTGCGAATCCACTAGGTTCCTTGAAACTTCTCGCTTCCAAGACAGGGCTTTTGCCCATGGCTGCCATTCTGTTTTTGTACCAGCTATCACACCAAGTGTTTCAAAGTGTCTTTGTCATATATACAGACGAACGCTTTCAATGGTCCGGGCTGATGGTCGGTTCCGCATTGGCCACCGTGGGCATTTTGAATGTCATCGTACAAGGGGGATTGATTCGACCGGCCATCAAGAAATACGGCGAGAGAATTCTCGTTTTTGTGGGATTGTTTGGCGGAATCATAGGCTTTACGTCGTATTCGATAGCATGGACGGGGCAGATATTCTTTGCTTGCACCCTCTTTTTTGCTTTGATGGGGTTCTTCAACGCTTCGCTCCAAGGGATCATGTCCAAGCAATTAGAAACGAACGAACAAGGGCAACTGTCGGGGGCGAACAGCTCGCTCAACGGGATTGCGGGCATGATTGGCCCGTACCTATTTACGACGGTTTTTGGCTGGACTATCGTACCGGGCACCAGGTCTTACTACCCTGGCGCCCCCTTTGCCTTGGCCGCAGCCATACTGACGGTCGCTCTCATCTTGGCCGTGATTGTTGTCCCGAGATCGACCGATCCTCGCGCGGCACGTCCCTGAAAGTCGTGTGGCACGTCCCTGAGTTTACGAAGGGCGTGGGAGTCGCTAGTGCTTTATGACAGCTTGATTTTAGGGAAGTGGATCTTGTTAAAGATCCGGCAGGATTCGGATCTTTAACAAGATCCAATACGGCCACCCCGAATTCATCGTTGTAACAAAGCACGGGGCACCAGTTACGAAAAGCCGACG
>JANPNA010000382.1:0-16512 GCA_031427235.1 Pirellula sp. | reverse complement strand
CAATTCCAATGGGCCTCTGGACGTGAATCGATCCTGTTTAGGAGCGGGAAAAGGCGTCTTCAGGGCCGTTCCAACTGAAAAAGATCTTGAGTTCGGCACCAGAATTCGCCACCCAGCCTTGCTATTGCCTTCAGTTTTCGAGGATCGGGCAGCCCATTTGGGTCAAGTACGGCGTCATCAATGTGCATCGTAACGATCTCACCAATAATCAAATTGGCCGAGATTGCTCCGTGTCCGACCGGAACGATTTGAATCACTTTGCATTCCAATGCAAAGGGAACCTCCGCGAGTCGGGGAGGTTTCACTCGCTCTGATTTCAAGGTCGATAAGCCAACCAATTCCACCTCACTCTCATCTGGCATCAGCATCTTGCTCGAGATATTAATTAGTTCAGCATGCTTTTCGGTCGACCCATTGATCACAAATTCACCGTTGGCCTCAATATTGATCAAGGTGTCCTTTTTGCCACCATCCCGTTTTAGAGTTGGTGAAAAGACGACGACAGGCGGATTCGCTCCAAATGCGTTGAAGAAACTGAATGGTGCTAAATTCACAACACCCTGCTCGGAGATCGTCGTGACCCATGCAATCGGACGTGGTGTAACCAACCCCACCAGCATTTGATAGACAGCCACCACATCCGTGTTCGAAACATCGATTCGCATGAATTAATCTAGCCAGGAAAATGGGTAGCTGGGATCGTCTAGTGAAATGGCGGCTGCGGCCAAATGCAGTGGACGAAATGTATCGACCATCACAGCTAATTCGTTCGTAAACTTGACTGGTCGACTAGCCACGATCGTGCCTGGGTGCGGACCGTGCGGAATCCCGTGCGGATGCAAGGTGAGCGAACTGGTCTCAACACCGCGCCGACTTCCGAATTGCCCCCGAACATAGTACAAAACTTCATCCGATTCGACGTTGCTGTGCGCATACGGAACCTTGATCGCGTGCGGATGCGTGTCTAACATTCTAGGCGCAAACGTGCAAACGACAAAGCCGGACGTTTGAAAGGTCTGATGGATCGGTGGCGGTTGGTGAATCGTGCCTGTGATCGGTTCGAAGTCATCGGCATTAAACGTATACGGATATACCATGCCATCCCATCCCACGGCATCGAACGGATGATTCGCCATGACATACCGTGTCCACTGTTCACCGTCCTTGATACGCACCGCGAATTCTCCTTCCGCATCTTGTATATCAAGCTCGGCAGGTCCATGAAGATCCCGTTCACAAAACGGAGCCCCAAGTCGAAACTGCCCATCTGGGTTCAAATAACGAGGGGGAAATCCAACATCGCCCTGCGATTCGATCACCAACATATCAGGTGGAACTGCTTCGGGTTCGAACTCGATGCGATAGGTTGTGCATTTGGGTACAACAACGTAATCCATCGGTCGGAACGGCAAAACACCGAAGATGGTTACCAGTCGACCAGAGCCTTGTTGAATGAACAGGATTTCGTCTGCCCTCGCGTTTCGGTAGAGTTCCAGTTGACTCTCTGCAGGACGACACCGCGACAGTACCACATCCGAATTAAACATTAATGGAACGCGGCCCGTGATCGGGTCGCCAAAGGCAACCATGGCCGAAGTTTTTAAGTGCACATGCCGCAGGGTCGAATCATCCGCTTTAAAGATCGGAGTCTTGCCACCGGCTTCGATCCGCAATACCCGTGTGGGAGGTCGCAGGTGATAGACGATACTATAGGCGCGGCTAAAACCTTGAGTTGTGATCACCTCTTCGTAGTAGATACCTTCCTGTCGATGGCCGGGTACATTGGCATGAATCGTGTGCCTCTTGGGAGGAATGGAGCCTCGTTGCAAATATTGTGGCATGTGGTTCCAACCTACCTTTCTGGTCAACAGACCCAACTTATCGAGAACCTACTCGATTTTCTAAAACGCCAAGCCGTTCTATTTCCAATTGAACCACATCTCCTGGTTTTAGCCACCCACCCGTAACGGTAGGAGTCAATTCCAAGATGCAACCCGTCCCTACCGTGCCCGAGCCGATGACATCACCCGGCAGCAGCTTCGTATCGCGGCTTGCATGCGCCAGGAGTTGCGGCCAAGTCCAATACATGCTTGAGGCATTTCCTAGAGACACGATCTTACCATTGATGGATGCGGACATATTGAGATCCAATCGACCATTTTGGTACCGATCTCGCAAATCGGAAAAGGGGACTAGGTATGGTCCTAAGGCATTGGCAAAGTCCTTTCCTTTGCTCGGACCCAGGCCAACCGCCATTTCGTTGCGCTGCAAATCGCGTGCAGACCAATCGTTGTAGATCGTGAATCCTGCCACACAGTCCATCGCGGAATCGTCTTCGGGTAAATCACTAGCTTGGGCACCTATGATGGCAGCAATCTCCAGTTCGAAATCCAATTCCGTCGAGTTCTTTGGCGGATAGACCAGGTCACCATGACCGATTACAGATGCCGGATTCGAAAAGTAGAAGACAGGAATTTCGTACCATTGATTTACCATTCCAAGACCTCGCTGTGCCCGGCATGTTTTGACGTGCTGCTCAAAAGCGTAAAAATCTCGGATGCTTCGAATCGGTGGGAGTGGGAGTGGTAATGGCATTGGCTAAAGGGTCCCACGCGTCTCTTGCTCGCGTTCGATTGCTTCGAATAGTGCTTTGAAATTGCCTTTGCCGAAACTCCTCGAGCCTTCCCGCTGAATGATTTCAAAAAACAGAGTCGGGCGATCTTGGACCGGTTTGGTGAAGATCTGCAGCATATAGCCTTCGTCATCTCGATCAACCAAGATCCCTAACTCGGCAAGCTCATCGATATTCTCCTTGATGTCGCCGATCCGATCGCTTAGTCCCTCGTAATAGGTCGTGGGAACACGCAAAAACGAGACGTCGTTCGCCTTGAGAGCCCGTACGGTTTTGACAATATCGTTGGTGGCCATCGCGATATGCTGTACTCCAGCCCCACCGTAGAAATCGATGTATTCCTCGATTTGGCTTTTGCGTCGACCATGTGCTGGTTCGTTGATTGGAAACTTGATCTTGCCCCGTCCGCTTTGAACGACTTTGGACATCAGCGCAGAGTATTCCGTCGAAATGTCCTGGTCGTCGAACGAGACGAGTTGCTCAAAACCAAGGACTTTGCGATAGAAGTCAACCCATTCGTTCATTCGGCCTTCTTCTACATTGCCAACGATGTGATCGATCCCCAATAGTCCAGTTGGATGGTAGGTGGCTGGGTTGTAGCGAGCCGGATCGATGGGATCAAACCCCGGTGCAAAAGCACCCTTGTACCGGTCTCGATTGACGAACGTATGGGTCGTGTCACCGTAAGCTCGAATGGTGGCAAACTCATAAACGCCATACTTGTCTTCAATGGCTCGCGGCCCCAAAACACCGACGGCACCGCGCTCGACTGCCAAGTTGTAGGCGTGGCGAACGTCGTCCACTTGCAATGCGATGTCGGACACTCCGTCTCCATGCAAGATCAGGCGCGATGCATCTGGATGGCTTGCGCGAAGCGGAGACATGATGACAAAACTAATGCCACCTTGCTGCAAAACGTACCCTGCTTCATGCTTTACTTTGGTCTCCAAACCCGCATAAGCAACTACGTCAAATCCATAGGCGTTCCGATAAAAGTAAGCGGATTGCCGAGCATTTCCTACAAAAAATCGAACGTGGTCGATCTTCCGCAATGGCATTTCATCCTGTGTTGACATCGATGCAAATCTTTCGAATCTAACATTAAACGCAGCAACCATTTGATTGTAACGTTTTTTTGATTCGCTGGCGTCGTTAGGGTTTGATCGCCACGTGAATGCCCCAGGGCGGCGCTTCGCTCTGCCCTGGGCTAGTCTGTTTTAGCCCGTTGGGCTACCAGTCGCACCCATTGGACTACCAGTCGCACCCGTTGGGCTACGATCTCAGCTTGTTGGGCTATTGCGATTCGCCCCGAATGGGGCAGCAACAACAAAGCCCAGGGCAGAGCGCAGCGACGGAACGTCGCGAAGCGCCGCCCTGGGTACGCCGTACCCGTACGGATTTCGCCCTGAAAGGGCAAAACTTGGTTCCCATCCGGTACACCGAAGGGGCCACCGCTACCAAGTCACCACATTTCCGTCGGCCTTTTGAAACAAATGGAGCAGAGTCTTCGGAGGAAGACTCAGTGGAAACTTCGTCACCGAACCATCCCCCAATGCACCTAGGAACGATGGCTTGTCCCCCGCGATTTCAGCTAGTCCGATGGCCGGATTTGCCACGTCGAAGACATAATCTTCGGGCGACGTCCATGGTTTGGCGAATTCTGCTTTGACCTCGACCAACCAGATCGTGTTGCTCAGGCCATCTTTTACGTCGCTCAACCTGGCCGGCTTCGCGCCTCCAAAAATAGTACCGTCACCCACCGGAGCAAGAAAAGCTGTATGGCCTGGCTTAAGGTCACTGTAAGCTTCAAAACCAGAGGCAGAGCCTTTAAAAATGTCGGGCATCTTGTCTAAAAGCGTCAAATTGTGCTCGCTGTTCCATGGCTCCTTTAACCGAAACTGCTTATACAACTCCACTTCTCCCACATACGGCAGAATGTGAACTCGCCAGCTAAGGATGCTCTTGCCATCGGCCTCGCGTCCTTCCTTCGAAGGGGGCAGAACTTTGTTGGCACTTTCGTAATTGTGAATCGCCAATCCAATCTGCTTGAAGCGGTCCATCTTGATTTGACTCGTGAACGGGCCAAGTATTTGTTCCAGGGCACTCGAAAGGAATGCGACACTCGGGTCTAGTTCTGGCAACCCGTTGATCGAGATCGTCATTCGATCACCCGAAACCACTGGCTTTACCAACGGTAGCAGTTGCTCCATGCCGCCCTTTGCCAATGGCAATCGCAATTGACCTGCCAACGCTTCCAGCAACTTGGGGAGGTGCGATGCCGTCGCCGACGCCGCCTCCGATGACATGGATTGGGTGATCGCTTGGAGTCGTAAGTTCGGTGGATCGATTCCAATGGCCGTCCAACCCACCCCTTCGGTCAATAGCGTACTTGGCCCGCCTCCGAACTTCGTTGGGATCGTCGGCATCAAGTCGCGAAACGTCTTCCAAAGGTAGTCCGGAGGTAAGACAAGAATTTTCACAGGAAACTCCTCCACGGACTGCATCGCAATTTGCAAATCGGGTCGAGTTGATGTCAGGACGCTATCCGAGATCGCGATTTTGCTCGATGACTCAGTCGGTTTAAACATCGAATAGCAAAGATAGTCCCCTAGAACGACAGGCTTGGTGAATTGGAAGCGAGAGAGTTGTTCGAACAGTTTCTTTTGATCGAGCTCGGTCTTGTTGCGTACAAACAATCGCACCGGAGATTGAGCCGAAGAAAATGGGATGTCGACTGCGATAAAAACACTCTCTCCGTCGAGCACTTTGACAAATTCTTGTTGAGCCAGGATGATCGGCTTGGCACCGCGCTGAAGTACTTGGTTCTTGTCGTCAGTCAGGTTCTTGGTTAACGAATCAGGCAGACCAATCCGGTTGGAATCGATCTTGGCGATGACGATCGTCGTCGCGTTAACGAACTGCTTGGCAATGGCCGCGTCATCCGCGATTACGGAAGATGTGTTCGCCGTGGCGGCCAAGATAGTGACGATAAAAGCATGAAAAAATTTCATAGTGTTTGTTCCTGGGGGAAGTTTATTGTCGCCTTTCGCTCTGCGAAAGTGCGCTTTGGAAACGCACTTTCGCAGAGCGAAAGGCGACAGAGTAGCGAAAGGCGACAAAGTGCGGTTAACTGGCAAATCGAAGGATAATTCGGTACTGAATTCCAGGCATGCGATGTCCAGTGAGAATGGCTTTATCGCCGCTTAATTCGTACAGAAGTGGCTTGCCTGTAAATGGGTCAGCCGGAACCGGTATGGTTAAACTCGGAAGTGAATCGGGAAGTTTACCGCCACTTTGAGCGCCGTGCATGCGAATGGCTTCCACGGTCTGAAGCATCGTGATGGTTTGTTGGGTACGGTTTTGGACGGTTCGTACGGCACTGAAGGAAGCTAAAAACGTTGTGGTCGGAACGCTACACCATCCGATCCGCTGGCTATCGGCCCGCATGCCTTCGTCGAGGCTTTTGTACAGACTGTACGCACTCGCTTGAGCGAACGAAACGTTATTCCATTTGACTTGGTCGTCTCGCGTCTGTTCGTAGAATCGTTTCACCGCAAGAAAAAATGTTTGAGCGGTTGTATAACTGTCCACTTTATCGCGATTCATTCCCATTTCTTCGATCAGATACCGTTTTGCTCCTGGGTAGCCAGCCGCAATGGCCGCGACCACTACCGAACGATCTACTTCGGCATCCTTCTGCAGTCCGCCGTCCGGCATGAAATCGAGACCATTGATTTGGGGCAGCATACGATCAATGAAGTCTTGCCAATAGCCCGCATTCCTAGGGACTTCGTCGACTTCTCGCAGTACTTTCACTTGTTCGAAAAGAAACTGCCGTTCGTAGGCAAGCGACCTTCGGAAGTCGACTATTGGATTCGGAAGCGAAGCAAACGCCCAATACAAATTGGGAGTCGTGGGGTGTTGCAACAACTGCAACGCGTCTCGATAAGCCATGTTGGCAACAGCTGCACCAACAAGATTCGAAACCAAAAATTCATCGGTTCCAAGATGCTTGGCCATTGCATATTGCTGTCCCAGGATGGCCAAAGCGTCTTCGACTCTGCCCTCCGCAATCGCGACACGGCAACGCAAACTCTGATTCCTAGCCAGTTCCCGCATGGTCTGGATCTCGGGTAGCAAGACGCCAACAGGATTGGGGTCCTGCCGTACATTTCGATCCAGCGAAAACGAACGTCGGCGAGCCGCTTCGGCTAGATCCCTCGGCTGAAAACGCGTCAATTGCAGATACTGTTTTACTTCCTCGAGCGGCAGTTGCTTGAGCGGCATCTCCAACCATGAATAGGGTGGTACATCGTTCGAGTCGACCCCTTTTTCTTCCCCCATTTTCCTCATCTTTTTTAAGGATTCGCTTAGCAGATCCCGAGCGTTATTCTGTTCTAAAAAACCCATTGCCTTGAGGTAGAATAGGGCAGCGTTTCCATCCCGCAAATCAAAATCGTCGGGAATCAGACTATGCTTAAGGGCTGGTCGGGCTTCTGCCTTGGGAGAAACAACCATTTCTAGCGTGTAGACCATGATTCCAAGTTGTTCGTCCCGCTGGACGATCCAATCCCCCTCTCGATTGGGCTCGTCAGCCTGAACCGAATTGCAGTAAATAAAACTCGATGCAACTACGACGCTGTAGCCGAACAAGAAATGAAAAATTCGTTTCACGGATCGTGACCTCGTCAAAAACGGTGATGAGCTAGGAATGATTAATGAACAGTATCCTTCGAAGGATTCAGCAACTCGCGCATCAACTCGGCTTGAGTCACTGGCTGGGGAGGTGTGAACTGCGATAGGAGCGAATTGGAGAAAGAGTCCGAATCCGTCGTCGAATCGGCTGTAACAGTTATGGTACTCCCCAATTCTCGCATCGATCCACGATGGCTCAACAATTCGTTCGTCTTCACATAGTGCCCTCGCCATCGTATCGTGCTGTCGACAACATGAATTCCTGATCGCAAGTCCATTTGCCCGTCGTCCGTACTTGTTTGACCTTCGACACTATCCATTTCTACGACATTCTGGATAGGCAGTGGGGTCTCAGCAAGTCGATGATCCGAGTCCTGATTGAAATTACCCGACGCACTGTCATCACCGTCTCGCATTGGCTGCTCCGGATTGGACATGAAGAAGAAGACGCAGACTGCACCGACGACGGCGCCGCAGATCCACGAGGAAGCTATCGTCCCGGCAAGCAGCGACTCCAATTCGCTTGATCCCATGCTTGACGCTGGATCACCTGTAAACCACGGCTCACGTTGTTCGGCTGCAAGTTGCTGGTATTTGGAACGCCGGTTTTCGGATCGAGCCTGGTTGATGGCTTTACGCCGAACCGTCATAAACAACCACGCCAGTGGATCACGAGGATCCGACGCTAGTTGCGCAAGATCGATGAGTGCATCTTGCAGTGCGTCATCGGGATGGACGCACCACTGGCGAGCGTACAGTACGAGTGCCACACCGTGTTCCTCATACACGCGTCGTATTTGCTGCCCGTCGATCTACTTACCCTCAGAATACGAATTGGCGTTTCAAGCAACTGGTTGTGACACTGCTGCCAAGATGTCACCGCTCGCCACCGGATTTTTCAGAAATTGTGGAAAAATTTGGAGTTCTCCGATTCATCGGAGCTTTGAGATTACGAGCATTTCATTGGGTTTTTGCCACACCCATCTTGAAGCGGAAATGAATTTCCACACTCCAAAGGGGGGCGGGGGATTCATGTCATTGTCAGCGAATCGAGCTTAGCCATTTGCGTAACCCAGGCGGCGGCTCCGGCAAGCAAGGGATAGAGAGCCAAGGCACCAGTCCCCTCCCCCAAACGCATATTCCATTTCAACATAGGAGAAAGCTTTAGCCTCGCAAGCATCTGAGCATGAGCAGGCTCGTCAGATTCATGAGCGGCAATCATCTGATCCACAACTTCCGGAAAGAATTGTTGGGCTATTAGGGCCGCTGCCGTTGCGATCATACCGTCCAATAAGATGGTCTGTTTTTGCTTGGCGCACTGAACAAAGAAACCCGCCATGGCGGCGATCTCAAAGCCGCTTACGGCAGCCAAGGCTGCTTCGTCAACCGTGCGACCGCAGCGTTCCATCACGTGATCGGTTGCTGTTTTGACGACAGACCGCTTCTTTTCTAGAGACTGTTCACTGGTTCCTGCTCCATTTCCTACCACCTGGCTCAATGACACGTCGGCCAGCAGTCTCGCCAAACAACTTGCCGAGGTCGTGTTCCCTATGCCCATATCACCTGCAATGACAACTTTGGCACCTCGCAGCAACGTCTGCCTGGCTTCATCTACCCCGATGGACAACGCCTGACGAAACTCATGGAGTGTCATGGCGGACTCCTCCAAGAGGTTTTTTGTTCCGGCTGCAATTCTTCGCGACGATAGTTTGGGATGCGTAATGCGCGGTGGTATCACAGTACCAACGTCCACAACGTGATAGTCCACTTCATAAAGTTGAGCGAGCACTCCTGAGGCCGAAAATCCTTGTGCGATTTGCTCAATCATGACGGTCGTAACCATCGAAGGCCAAAGCGTCACCCCCGCTTGGACAACTCCGTGGTCTGCTGCAAACACGACCAACTCTGCTGGACGCACGATCGGATTCAACGATTGTTGGACAATGCATAGACGTTCCGCCAGGACTTCCCATTGGCCCAGAGAACCTTGAGGCTTTACGAGTCGATCCAGGTGCGCACGAATCTCTTTAGTGGGAACCATAGACTGCTTTCAATACTGCTCGAGGATGATGATTCGACGCCGTGGCGGATGCTGGCAGCATCCGAGCCGAGAAGCTCCAACGTGGCGGACGCTGCCAGCATCCGAGCCGACGCTGGCAGCGTCGGCCACGATACTCCACGCCACAACAATAGCATTAACATAACAAATTCTCCTTAGCCAAGGCTCTAAAAGCCGTAGGCAAGAATTGGATTAAGTCGACAGCGAGTGTGCTTGGCGTCCCTAATTCCTTATGCGCCAAGTCTCCAGAGAGTCCATGCAGGTAGGCGCCCAATCGAGTGGCATCGATGCATGCCATTCCTTGACAAACCAAGGCGGCAATCATCCCGGTCAAACAATCGCCGCTGCCTCCCACCGCCATACTCGCATTTCCAGTCGAATTGACAAACGATTCCTTTCCGCTCGTTATCAGTGTTTGATTCCCTTTGAGCAGTACGATACACTGGGTTCGAGCTGCAATCTTTTTTGCGGATTCCATTTGGCCTGCTCGATCCTTGGCTGAGACGCCGCTTAGTCGCTCCCATTCTCCAGGATGTGGCGTTAGGATTCGCAACGCATCGTTAGGACGCGTTTCTCGCCGACTCTTCTGCGTCCAAATGTTGGATTCGCTCAAGGCATTTAGTCCGTCTGCGTCCAAGATCATTGGCCCCTTGAAGTTCTCAAATAAATCCGTGACGATTTCGTCGGAAGCTTCGCTTCTCCCCAATCCAGGACCGATTGCAACACAACTTGCTCGTTCGAGAGGGCCTGAAAGTACGCTCTTGGCAACGGAGATCAGGCGACCACTGGCATCGCAAGGCAATGGCAATGTCATGTAGTTGGGATCCAACGAAGCCACGATTGCTTGGCTGATTTGAGGGACGGCAAGCGTTACCAAACCTGCTCCGGTTCGGAGACAAGCCATCCCGGCTATCGCGATAGCTCCGGTCATTCCGGTTGCACCTCCGATCAATAGCGCATGGCCAAACGTGCCCTTGTGCGCAGTCGGTTCACGCGGCGGAAGCATTGGGATTTTTTGATCGGCCATGGAAGTTGAGGGTTGAGGGTTGAGGGTTGATATGAGACTCTGAGGGCATCAAGCCGAGCGAGGAGGTTAATTGCGTTTTACTAGCGACTAGTGCCGCAACCTGGAATTGTTACCTCACGTACGAATGGTTTGTCATTCGGTGCTTTTCCGCATGCCCCTGGCTTCACGCCAGGGGTTATGACCATCTATTCTAGAGGGATGGTAAATATCCCCCGAGTAAAACTCGGGGGCATTACACTGCGGCACTAGCGAGCTAGGCTTAAGCGAGTGGGTGGACTACCAATCCGGAGACAAGCTTTGGAAAGAAATACGTGCTCTTGGCTGGCATGCGTTCTTGGTGCAACGACACGGCTCGAATGTGTTCGATGGTTGCAGGCATGACCATGGCAGCTAGCGGATACTCCAGCTTACCTTCCAGCTTTCCGTTGAGGCCATCAATGACCTCTTGGACGAGGTGGACGTAGGTCGGCTTGGGCTGGTTCTTGAGGCCGAGCAGATCTTCGAAAACCAATCGGTGCAGGACCGCAACTCCGAGCCCCTGCCAATCCTCGGAGTGTTCCGAAGCGATGACCGCCATTCGGTCTGCTGCTTCTTGTCGAGCCGAGATTCGGGTCCACTCGTTGGAGGCTTTGGAATAGATCGCCATGATGAGTTGTTCGTCCAGACGGTCCATTTCCGCCCAAACAGAACCTGCACTCTCGGGCCCGGTTCCGACCATTTCGCAATCGAAGCAATGCGATAGCTTGTCATGCAATTGGTTTGTGGTCATCTCCGGAACGCCCGTTAACAGGCGGTGGGTCGGAAGCACGACGAGACCGGGATCGCTCATGCTGACGAGCATGGTCAAAACGTAGTTGGCAGGATGTGCATCAGGCAACGGCGACAGAGCATTCAGCTCATCGCGATAGTTGCAGGCGGTTTCGTAACGGTGGTGTCCGTCCGCCACGAACATATCCTTGTCGCTGATGAGCGCCATCACTTGCTGAATGGTTTTGACGTCGCTGACTGGCCACATGCGGTGCAGGACACCCAGATGGTCGGTCGCTTCGATCCCATGAACACCTGCGATCTTTTTTTCCAAGAGAGCTTGAATCTCGTTGTCTGGATCTGGGTAAAGGCCGAAGATTTGGGACAGATTGGCTTGGGTAGCTCGAGTCAATCGCAATCGATCATCCTTGGCCTTGGCGTGGGTCTGTTCGTGAGGATAAATGTTCCCCTCGCCGAATCTCTTGAGGCGAACCCTAGCCATGAATCCTCGGCGATTCAGCTTCTTGCCACCGATCTCAAATTCCTGGTGGTAGACATAGATGGCTGGATCTGGTTCGGTCTGCAAAATGCCTTCGTTCCGCCACGATCGGTAGATGCGTGCGGCTCGCTGGTAGATCGCGTTTTCGTCCAAATCTTGTGCTTCGCGTCGGTTTAGCTCCAAACGCAGGAAATTGAAGGGGGAAAGGCCGTATAAGTGTTCTTGAAGCTGCGAGTTGACGACGTCGTAGGGTGGAGCAATGCAGCTAGAAAGCGAGCCAACCTGGGCCAAATTGTAACGGAGACCGCGAAAAGCCTGAATTTCTGGCATGTTGATATCCGACGATGGCAATGAAAAAAGCCCGGCGGTACCGGGCTGGAGTTGTTTGGAAGCTACCCCGCTAGGACTCGAACCTAGAATAAAGGAACCAAAATCCCTTGTGTTGCCAATTACACCACGGAGCAATCTTTTTTGATCCAATCGGACGAATCGCCCAACGAGATAATCGAAGTGTATACGCTCTCCACGTGCTTGACAACAGGAGTTTTCGGCCTGTTTTTGCCAGGATGATTGCCCCTTTTTGAGATCCCCAGCCGACAAAAGTAGCAGGCACGCTCCGCCGTGCCGTCCGCTAGTCAGCATATGCTGGGATTTTAGGTAGTAGGCACATGGAATGTGCCTACTACCTTATTTCGGTTGCGAACCCACCTCGATGTCAAGCCAGACAAGGTGGTGGTCCGACGCGTCGGCAAGCTTGGGGTCAATATCCTTGAGTTGCTCTGCGGTCGGCCAAAAGACGCCGCCATTGACTACCTTGCAATTGAAGGAGGGCAGAACAAAATCGATTCTCAGATTGCCAGGCTCATTGTCGTTGAAATCGCCGGTGTCGTCGGCTGGGTTCCCTTTGTGCTTCAGATTGGCTTTGCCTTGCATTTTCGAAGCTTCAACCGCACCCTCGCTTGCTGGCACAAATTCGGAGCTCACGCGAGGCGAGCTGAGCAAATCTAGGATGCCCTGAGAAATACCGCTACCGTCCTTGGGGTCCGAATTCAAATCGCCCAAAATAACGAATCGTGCGTCCGTCGAGAGAGGTCCCGATTTCCCCTGGTCATCCACAATGTAGTTTCCATCCTTGGTGCCACTCACATAATCCCGAATGAGTCGGATCTCATCGTGATTTCTGCAACCGTTGCGATCTTCTAATCCGTCGAACACGGGGGGCGTAGGGTGGGCTGCAATGATGTGAAGCGTTGTACCGTTGATCTGGATCGGGACATCCCAATGCGATTTGGAACTCAGTCGCAGTTTCCCCCAAAGGTCATCCGAATGAAAGAATTTTTCTTGGCCCGTTCCTTTGTCCACGAGCTTTGGGCGCTTCGCATTTGGCATCTGACTCCACCGGAACATTTGAAAAGTTCTAACGTTTTTTTCGGAGATTGGAAATCGGCTATAGACCGCCATGCCATACTGCCCTGGAAAGGTACCATATCCCCAATTGTCATCATTGTCGTTGTCACGCCCGTTTGCGTTCAGGTCCATGCCTGAACGGACACCGGTGTTGACCGGTGCCGTGAACAAGTGAACTAACGGGCTAGCCTTGGTATTCAACACGCTGGATTGGGGCTTCATAAAATACTGGTCGCGAAGCAGTTGGGCAGCCTCACCGTCAGAGTAATCCACTTCGTTGGCGAGCAAGATATCGGGTGCTACCAATTGAACAATGACAGCAATCCGCTTTGCTTGTTCGTCCCCTGTCTTGAGGTCTCGAACCAACTGTCCATTCTCCTTGCGGTTCAAGGCGACATTAAACGTGGCGACCCGAACACAACCCTTGACGGGTGGCGGCGGGACAATACCCCGGACTGGATCAGCAGCTTGCATGGATTGCATGGAAGAATAGGGAAAGGCCAAAAAGGCAACGACCATCCATTGAATTGGCTTGCTTGCGAAATGGAACGGTGGCTTCATTCGGAATTGTAACTTAATTTGAGGTACGGCTATCAAGAATTGCATTACGACATTTTAACTTGCCCGTGAGCGAGTCGAGCATATTATGGCAAATGTTCTAGTGCTAATGGTCGCATTTTCTTAAGGAGAGAATAACGAAATGTTTCGCAAAACGCTGATCGGTGCAAGTTTAGTCGGTTCGTTGTGTTGCAGCGGAACCGTCTTGGTTACGGTTACGGTACTGAATTTCGTTACGGACTGGGAATTCGCGTAGGCGTGGGTAGAATTCGATTCTAGGCTCGATTGGAACCCAACGCATCTCTTGGTACTTTTCTGCATGCCCCTGGCTTCACGCCAGGGGTTATGACCATCTAATCTAGAGGGATGTTGGTGATGGGCTGTTGCGGACGCGGCTCCGATGGAATGCCGCCTATTGCTTCATAATTATTTAGGCGAGCGGCAGAGTGGAGTATCCCAACCCGAAGTGTAAGCAAGGGACAATTTCGCAGGTCCCTCACTTACGTATCGGGTTATGGTTGGTAGTTTTCACATCGCCGCTCGCCTTATTGAGGGCAGTCGATACGCGTGTGATGAATCCGTCAAGTTGTTTCAGGTACGCTTCCGATAACCAATTGTTGTGATCGGCATTCTCAATGGTAACAAATTGTTTTGGTTCGCTGGCCGCTCGGAAGAGCCTTTCCCCCGACGAGAATGGAATCGTTCTATCTGAAGTTCCGTGACTTTGGAGCAGTGGACCGCGGTAAGCAGCAATTTGCGTTACCGAGTCCAGTTTGTTTAGTGGAACAAGCCAAGCCAGTTTTGGATAATGCACGTCGGCAACATCTCGCAGTGAGGAGAACGAGCTTTGGAGGATCAAACCTTGCGGAGGCGATTTGGCTGCTAATTGAACGACAATTGCGCCGCCAAGAGATTCGCCCATAAGAAGCATTTCGGAGTCTTTGACGCTCGCAAGCTCGCACAGTTTAGCCCGAGCAGAGGTCGCATCTTGAATTAACCCTTCAACGGATGGCGTACCCTCGCTGCGTCCGTACCCGCGATAGTCAAACATAAAAACGGAGACATTCGCCTTGGTCTGTAAGTATCGTAGCCAGGGTGCCCGTGATGCAACGTGTCCGGCGTTTCCATGTGCGATCAGCACGGCGGCGCGGGGATTGTCGGCGGGGCAATACCAGCCATGTAACTTCGTCTTGTCTTCCGCAGCGAAGAAGACATCCTGAAACTTCAAGTCCTTCGGGTTCCAATCGCCGTTTGGAAACTTCGATGGAAAAAAGAGCAGAAGCTCGTCGATTGTAGGGTGCTTTCTTACGTTGGTCGGATCGGATTCTGATAACTCCTGTCCGTGGCAGCGAGGCAGCGCGAAAATTACGAAAACGCACAGAAGCGCAGAGACTATCGTGCGACGCATTATCGGCCACCCTCCGTCTTGGACCAACAACGGCCATCACCCGGCAAGCGAGAAAAATGTTCCATTTCAAAAACTCCCGGACGCGTGTTCGGGTACAAGGCTTGGTTCTGCCTTTTTTTGGTCCGCCCATTGTCTGTGTGATTCAGGGACGTTGTCGGACCACTGCGGATTGTTCCGTTCGCCGAGCGTTGGGGATTCCGAGATGGCATAAATATATGTGGCGACAAGTTTATCGTAGTCCGCTCGATTCTCATACGTCGGTTGTAGTTTGTCGCGTAACGCACGTAGTTCGGCGATGACGCGTTCGGTATTGCCAGCTTCTAATTCTGCGATGGTGTTCTCGATCAGGTCTTTCGATGCTGTGCCGTACCAAATATTTGAGTTGAGTCGATCAAGCGAGCCGATGCCCACCGCAACGAGAAAGCACATTGCCATGGCACAGATCCCGAGGGTGATTCGCAATGATGTTCGTTGCTGAAACTCGGATACGAGCCAGGCTACAGGGAGGGCGATTACGAGTATCAAGATGAGTACAAGCATTGAATCACATAGCCAATGAGAGAATTCTGACATGACGGCAGAACGACCAATTTAAGCGAGTGCGAGGGGTTGACTCTACGCAACTCAAAGCGGCCGATCGAGCACTTCGCTGCAATTTTTTGTTCTGACCTTTATCGTAGCATCTGAAGTCCAATGGGTGTAGAATCTGCGTAGTCCCTCGCATCGGAGAAAAAACGCAATGTCAATCCAAATCCCAACTGATTTCGTTCCATTCGTAAAACGTCTCGTCGACTCTCGTCGGTTTCTATCCGAAGAGGATGTCGTTGCTGAGGGCCTGAGAATGCTCCGAGCCAGCGAAACGCTGAAGGCAGAAGTCGAAAAAGGGTTCGATGAGCTTGCTCGTGGCCTGGGGAGTGATTCTAAGACAGTATTCGACCGCCTTCATGGACACTTGAATCATCCATCATGATTCGGATCTCGCCTTCGGCTGAAGCAGACATGAAGAGCATTTCGTCGGGGCTAGCCCAAATCAGTGAGGATTCGGGATCGAAATGGCTCGTTGGTATTCGCGACCTATTCGACATGCTCGAAAGCCATCCGGACGTGGGTGAGTTCAGAGCCGAGTTCAGCATCAGCGATTGCCGATCATTCACATATGGTCGCTATGTGGTTTTCTTTCGTCGTTTGACCGATGGTATCGAAATCGCTCGTATAATCCATGCAAGTCGAGATCTTCGGAACATCTAGGTCAGAACGGTCGGGATCAGTCAGACCGAGCAAGAAACAATGTTCCAAAATAGCGGGTCGATCGAGGGCTTGACTGCATCCCGATTTCGGTTGAGTTCACTTACTCAATCATGTTCTGGCCTTTCAGGAAGTCAGATGCAGCATTGCCCAACGGGCATACACATCGAAGCCCAGGGCAGAGCGGAGCGCCGCCCTGGGTAACGAAGACCACCCGCGAACGGATGCCCTGAAG
>JANPNA010000381.1:0-25748 GCA_031427235.1 Pirellula sp. | reverse complement strand
GGACAGATGTCGAATCTGTTGTTGTGTCTAACTGATGGCAAGAACGGCAGTCACTAATCTTTGGCAGCGTTAGGTGAGGTGTATGGTCGAACTTGGTGATTGGATTGAGGTTGGCTGCTCGACTTTTCGATTTCCAGCATGCATTCGATCGTTCAGCCGATGCAAATATCACTTGATTCAGTGGACTTTGGTTGGCTTGGCGAAAGGAGCTGGGCCAATTGTCATGGTGCAATGGTTCGCCGTGTTTGAGTGCAGCTTGAAGAGAGTGACACTGTCGACACTGCTTCGCCATAGCGATTTTATGCTGGCCTCCTTCATTGGGTAGCACCTTGGATAACAAGTTCTCGCTTGGTCTCATTTCCTCAAGCTCGATCCATCTCGAGAGCCAACCATCTGCATGCCCGCTCGGTACGTACACGATAGCCATCCGCTGTCGATCGATCATCCATCCGCCAAAGGCAAGTTGATCCCAAGCTCGCGAGTCTTTGAATTGTTTCGAAATAGAACTCTTATTGTTTTGCAAATCCAAAAGGTTGCTTGGATCACTCGACAGCAAATCTTCGTTGTTTGAATTCACGTTAGAACTGCTCTTGCCGAGCAAATCGTCATCATCGCGTCGAAGGTTGGTGGAGAATCGCATTGGCGAAAGACTTTGAGAGACATTTTGCCCTAAAACCGGCGATGTACTCCCGTCTTCAAACCATTCATTCCATGCGGCGCGGAAGAGGTCGGGTGGAACGCCATAAGCAAATTGGTCAAGCCAAGGGCTGGGTTGCGCATTGGAGTCGGATGCCAATGATGGTCCTGACGTCGAAACCAAGCGTTCAACGGATGAGCGAAAGCCCCTCTGCCCCTCGTTGGCTAACTTCTGCATGAGTTGCTTCGTCATGATCGACAGTTTCACTAACGTGGCTCGAGCCTGTTCGTTCTTCGTATCCAACTCGACCAATCGGCCTGTGGTTGGCAATTCGTTTAAGAGAGCATGGCCGCCTGGTTCGGACTCGATTAGCATTCGCATAATGGAGGGGATAGTGCCGTCGGTCAGTTGACTCGCTTGTGTCGGCCAATTGCCGATATCCGTACCGTTGCTCGTCAGCTCCTTGCGATTCAGGCTAGGGATTTGGAGAACGATCAAGCCCTCTTGAATGGCCGACTGTATCGGCTCTTTGTGGCACGAGGCGCACGCTTGTTCGAAAGGGACGCTACGAAAGACTTGGCCTACCACTCCGACCTGATCCGCTTGAACATGGCACACTTTGCAGTCGAAGTTGGCGGCTTTTTTCGAAAAGTGCAAATCGCGATGCTTCACATGATCGAATGCAATGCTCTTCGTCTGTCCGTATGGGTAGTTCTTGAATTCGGGATGGTCGGTGGAAAACGAATGAAACTGCTCGCGGTGACACGCTTGGCATCTTTTGGAAGTCATCTCTTTTAGATCGTGCGAAGAGCCTTGATGCTCGCGATGGCATTGGCTGCATTCGGTCGCGTTTTCTTTCCATGCGATCGGTGATCGGCCGAGCCATTGAGACCAGTTTGATTTGGACTCACGTCGATCGCCATTGGCGACCAACTCAGATAGCGACTTGCCATGTAGATCGTGCGGTGAGCCATGAACTGCGTCGGGCATTTCCTGGACATGGCATTTCAAGCAAAGATCGGACTGCTTGGTCGCGGCGGATGACGTGCCGTTACCTGGATGACAGGAGGCGCATCGGCTTGCCGAATCGATTTTGTGCGCACCATCGATGCCCGATTGGACCGAAATGAGGAGCTGCGCGTGGGATCGCGACAGAGGGCCAGGGGCAAACGTTTGCTTGCTCCCGAGGTTACTCCAAGCGAGACTGACCCCGATCAAGGCGACGAGGGTCACGGATACTTGAATGGATCGGCTCCACCAGTCGAGCGTCCTAAGCGGTCTACAAACCAAGGTTGGATCGGCGTGGCTTTGCGAGCATCGCCCCCGTATTGGACCGAGTGGACAGGGAGCACCTGTCGGAGAATTCCCGCATTTGAATGCTTGGCGAGGGAGTCGATAGTAGTTCATTTGGATCGCTACCAACTACTCGCGAATCGATGGGCGACGATCACATGCGCGGTCGTCAGAACGAGAAATCCACCTAACACCCAAGCATGAGCAGAAGCCCAAAAGCGAATGCGGTTTTGGATAGAGGATTGAAAATCAAGATCGTCCTTGGCTTGAACGAGCAAACTCATTTCTCGACGTTGGTTGCGTCCCTCTTCGCTGAGGTAGCGATCGATGTTCTCGAGACCCGCGAGCAGTCGGCGGCGTGTGTTTCCAGTGGGGCTCAGCCGGTAAATCAAACTTCGTCTGGTTGCGAAAAAGGGACTCAAAAGGGTGAGATAGTGGTCAGCCAAGGCTGCCGTGTCATTCTTGCCTGCGGATGCCAATGCCAATTCCAGGGCTTGCTTCGCGATGAGCCTGATTCGTTCTGGGATATCTTGTCGCAGGATTTGTGGTCCGGCGGCTCTCAATATGCGGGGCGACCTGCGATTCACGTACCAGCCGATCAATCCACTGAGTGCGATAGACCAAAAACTCATGGCCAGCATGGACTCAAGCCAGCCTGTGGTAAACATTCCAGCATGAAGCGCATAGGCACCCACGCTTAACAGTCCAAGATAATGATGGGTTTGCTGCCAGATTGCCAAGCGTCCGATTTGCACTGACAAGACTCGCTTCCTCGCACCCAGCAGCATCAGGAAGACACAGATCGCGGCCAACGAATATCCTGTCACAAAGGCTTCGTTTTGGAGACGTGCAGCCGACTGGTTTCGGAGGCTTCGCAGCACGAGCCAAACGACAAAGACGGTGGCAATCGGAATCAGTCGGCGCCCGATGCGGCCATGCTGGGATGCCAAGGCATGGACAGAGGTCGTCGCGGAACTGGCCTGAGTTTGTGTCTTGGAAGCCATTAATTAGCCCTCTTCGTCAGCCAACGTTCGAGCGCATGCGTTTCACTCGTATCGATTCGAAATAGCGCGTGGTGTGGGCAAGCGTTTTGGCAGGCTGGGCCAGTCGTCAATTCTTGGCATAAATCGCATTTGGAGGCTTGCAGGATGGGAAGCTGAGTCTTTCGATCCACGCCTGCCCGGCCTTTCTCGTCGCGAACTTGAATCATCACGATATTGCTGTAGGGGCAACTTTCCGCACAGGTCTTACAGCCGATGCAAGTTTGCGAGTCGATCGATATCACACCCGAATCTTGGTCTCGAGCAATAGCCCCAGTCGGGCAACCGATCATGCACACAGGGTCTGTGCAGTGCATGCAGGCATGTGCAAAGAGAAGCGGTCCGAACTGTGGGCCATTGCGAACAAAACGGGGCGTCCCATGGTGGGTCAACGCACAAGCCTTCACGCACTCATCGCAGCCCGTGCAGCGATCGAGGTCGATAAGCATGGTCTGCTTGCCATTGATGAGTCGTTCATCCACCAGAAACTCGACCAACGACGTTTCCAAGTTGGAAAGCGATTTTTCAGCGGGATGAACATTTCCTTCTCGGGATGAGGGTAATATCTCCGAAACCACCAGTCCGCCTGAGTCGTAACGGGGATTGGCAATGAGTTTTGGCAACTCCGAATTGCGAATTTTCGGCAGGATATGCGTCAGGACGATTTCGCTGGGTATTCGCAGAATGTCTACGAATCCAAGTGCTCGCAACGATTCTTGGTATGGCAACGGGTTGTTGGCTGGATATCGGAAGCGATGGGCCAGCTCCGCCAGGCCAAAGACTTGCCCGCGTCCAAGATAGGCTACCGTCTGATGACCGCGGCCTTGTTCAAAACTAAGCCTCGCAAATCCTGCGCGAATGAGGATCAGATCTTTGACCACATGCCCTTCGGAAGCGATCAACGGCTCACGCGCAATCTGAGTTTGAACGTCTAATTTTTGCGTATCGCGATACTCAGAGAACCATTCGCGTTCGCCAATAGACTGGATGTTCGTCTGGGCGATGACTTTTTCCATGGCGGCATCGTCTAGGAAACGCAACAATGGAGTTTCTCTAAGATGCGTTTGTAGGCTCGTTTCGCGAAATCGAGCATCGAGATAATCCCGAAATGTTTTATCCCGACGCATCATGCGAAGACCTTGCCAACGGATTTCTAGGACGACCGTTGGACTATTCGCAACGACGGTGTACCGATGCTGGCTCCGCGTGATGGCAGCCATTTCACCAAAGATCTCGCCAACTCCCAGAGGCTCTGACTGGAAGCCGTTGACGACAGCGTTGATATCCTGCAGGAATATTCGGTTCTTTCCGTCCACCGTTTCAATTTGCTGAAGCGGCGTCGCTCGATTCTTGTCAGCACTTGCGGTTTGATTGCCGCTACGGCTCCCTTCGCGACGATTTCCATAGCTCGTGGACTGGCCCTGCTGCGGGCTTTTCTTAAACTGTTGCTTGAGCCAATCCAGCCAAGTCGATGTAGGAGATGGGTCCGTTGGCGTGCCACGCGGTTGCCAGAGGGCCTCCAAGAACGCTCGTACCGAACCTCTTTGGACCAGATAGGCACTTCCACCATAGTCTCCTTCGCGAACGATTATGTCACCAGGTTCATAGCGAAGAATTCGACAATCATGGCGTAGGATGTTTTCCAAGGAGCTATGGGATGGAAAGACGTCCGAGTTCATTTCGGAAAACGGCGGCTGGTCCAATATCCAACCAACGGCGCGCGTCAGCATTTCGGGATCCAATGGATGGTCCCAACGCACCGGTCGGTCCATGGCTATCTGATCGCTGGAATGTGTTCTCATAAGCCTCGATTGTGGTGGACGGTTCGAAGGAGAGTCGTCCAAGCCGGGAGTTTCCACGAAAGGCCATGATGAACTCAAGGCCATTTTTGGCTTTTGGCCAATGGGAAGTGGCGTAAGCTTCCAGCTTGCGATTCCCAGCTTGCGAAAGATACCCAACGCTAATTCTGGTAAAATTGGGATCAAAATGAAGTAAATGCGTATTCCAAAATTTGGAGTGCGGGGATTTATCACCGCTTTTAGATCACACAGCCTTTGACTTGAACCCGATGCCCATCGTCGCAAAATCGATTGCCAATCGAATACATCGGTTCCGGAACCTCGGCGATCTAAAAGCTCCGATGAATCGGAGCACTCCAAATTTGACTCAATGCGAAAAATTGAATATTCCTTCCAAAACCGAATTCCAAATGTCCCGATTCTCCATGTTTTTTTTACTAGGCAGCTTGTTCGCCCTCTCCAGTTTCTCGATTTCTGAGGCAGATTGGACCATTCAGACAATTGCTGGCAATGGCAAGAAAGGTTTTAGCGGTGATGGCGGACCGGCAACCGAGGCTAAACTGGACAATCCTTTTGGAGTGATTCGCGGGCCGGATGGTTGCATCTGGTTTTGTGAATATTCGGGGCAACGCATTCGAAGAATCCGCCAAGATGGCAACATAGAAACCATGGCTGGCAACGGCTCGAAAGGATACGAAGGTGACGGCGGACCTGCATTAAACGCTAGCTTTAACCTTCCGCATGAGATTCGGTTCGACCAAGCCGGGAATCTTTACGTGGTGGACATGATGAATCATGCGGTGCGAAAAATCGATGCGAAAACAGGCATCATCTCAACCTTCGCGGGGACCGGCCGGATGGGTTATTCGGGTGACGGCGGACCGGCGTCGAAGGCGGAATTCAAACAGCCGCATAGCATCCAGTTTGGTCCCGACGGACAACTTTTTGTATGTGACATTGGCAACCATGTCATTCGTCGCATCGACATGCAGACTAGCGAAATAACCACCTTCGCGGGAACGGGAAAACCGGGCGCGACCATCGACGGGGCTGCGATCGCCGGAACACTACTCAATGGCCCACGCTCGATCGCTTTTGATCGGCAAGGCAATCTTTGGTTAGCGACTCGTGAGGGAAATCAAGTTTTCAAAATGGACTTGAAGGCAGGTCGGATTCACCACATGGCGGGTACTGGCAAGAGCGGCTTCCAAGGAAACGGAGGACCAGCGAAAGAAGCAATGCTTAAAGGTCCCAAGGGAATCGCCATCGATAATGACGACAACGTTTGGCTCGCGGACACCGAGAGTCACAGCGTCCGGATGATCGATGCGAAAACGGGCAATCTTGAATTGGTGGCTGGGACAGGCACCCTCGGCGATGGACCTGACGGCGATCCGCTGAAGTGCAACCTTGCAAGACTCCATGGTATTTTTGTCGATTCGGATGGTTCGATTTTGATCGGCGATAGCGAAGCCCACAAAGTACGTGTCTTGCGCCGACCGTCGCTCAGAACGGACAAGGTTCTTTTGGTTGCGGGTGGTCAGAAAAACGCCGTCGATATACCTGCGACTGAAGCTCTGCTCATGGAACCGTTCGGCACTGCGTTCGATGCAAACCATCAGCTTTGGATTGTAGAAATGGCATTGGGCAATCGACTGTTAAAAGTGGATGAAGCGGGCGTGCTTTCGCATGAGGCTGGGCGCAAAGAGCTTGGTTTTAGCGGCGACGGTGGGCCGAGTCTGGATGCGCAATTCAATGGCCCACACAATTTGGCGATTCGTAACGATGGTCGTGTCCTCATTGCGGATACTTGGAACGGGCGCATCCGCCAAGTAGATCCTAAGACCAAATTGGTTCGTTCGTTGTTCGGTTTCGAGGTACCGATCGACAAGGCCAAGGGATTCGGTCCGTATTGCATTTCAACGGATCTCACTGGCACGCAACTTTACGTAGCGGACTTGCATCGCATCCATCGACTGGATCTAGAAACCGGCAAGTCGACGGTGGTGGCAGGGAATGGCGAAAAGGGAATACCGAAAGATGGGGCGATCGCGGTGAATGCTCCATTGGTCGATCCTCGGGCCGTGGCTGCCGATCGACTTGGAAATGTCTACATACTGGAACGAGGTGGAAATGCATTGCGCGTGGTCCGACCGGATGGCACCATTACGACGGTCGTGAATTTAAGCGGCAAAAAAGGAAGCGAAACCTCGGTACGCGAACCAGCTCTCAACGCCATGATGAATGGTCCAAAGCATCTTTGTATCGACTCCATGAATCGAGTTCTCATTGCAGATGCCGAGAATCACCTGGTCCGCCGTTACGATCCAAGCGATGGAACCCTTTGTCGCATTGCTGGAACGGGAACATCGGGTCGTGACGGAGTTGGAGGGCGTCCGATAGATTGCCAACTTTCGAGACCGCATGGCGTTACGGTTCATCCGAAATCGGGCGAACTTTACATCACCGACAGCTACAACAATCGCATTTTAAGAATCTCGGAACACTAGTGGCACGTGGCGGATGCTGCCAGCATCCGGTTGTACTTCGGTAGAAGCAGATCCGACGCTAGCAGCGTCGGCCACGTGCAGCGTCGGCCACGACACGGGGTAATCTTCGGAGTACAATGGTCGTCATAACGGTTCGTTATTGGAAACAACCATTGGCTTTTTTAACACGAATTTGGAGTTAGCAATGTCGCAATTCAAGGCGATTGTCCCCTTCCTTTTGCTTACGGGCTTGGTTTGTTTCGCCGGTTGTTCGGAAGCCAAGCCGTCGGGGAAGATCACCTCCAAAGTCTTCTTTGACCTCGCAATAGGAGACGACGACGCAGGCCGGATTGTGATGGGGCTGTACGGCGAAGATCTACCGAAGACTGCCGAAAACTTCCGTGCATTGTGCACCGGGGAAAAAGGCACGGGGAAATTGGGGAAGCCGCTGCATTACAAGGGGAGTACATTTCACCGCATCATCCCAAGATTCATGCTGCAAGGGGGAGATTTTACTCAGGGCAACGGAATGGGTGGCGAAAGCATTTATGGCGAGAAATTCGACGACGAAGCCTTCAAATTCTCACATGAAGAACCCGGGTTACTCAGCATGGCGAATTCAGGCCGCAACACCAACGGCTCGCAGTTTTTCATCACCACGGTTCCAACCGAGTCCCTCGACGGAAAGCATGTCGTCTTCGGACGCGTATTGGAAGGCATGGATGTCGTCAAGAAAATTGAGCGATTGGGAAGTGCTTCCGGGGACACTCAAGCCATCATTACCATTCGAGACTGCGGCGAGCTGAAATAGATCACCGATAGCCACAGTGTAGAACGGCACTCCGTGCCGTTTTTCTCGGCACGGAGTGCCGAGCTACTCTTTGTTGCAACCCCGCTTTTTGAAGTTCATTCCCTTTCGGAAAAATTCCTCGTGTCCAGTTCCATCCAACCTCAGACTTGCCCTCGTCCCTGGATGCTAGCCGAGAGCACACTTGAGACCGTGAGGAAATCCGAGTACCAAATGGCGATTTTGCCCTTGGGTGCCACAGAGCCTCATAATCTTCATTTGCCCTATGCGACCGACATTTACGAAGCGGAATGGATCGCTTCGGAAATCGCTCAAGGTGCATGGGAACAAGGGGCCAGACCGGTGGTTCTTCCCACGATTCCATATGGCACCGAAACGAATATGCAACGATTTCCGCTGGCCATGAATATGATGCCCTCGACTCTTTTTCGTGTCATCGAAGACTTGGTCCAATCCGTCGCTGCCAGCGGAATTCGAAAACTGTTAATGCTGAACAGCCATGGTGGAAACGAATTGAAGCCGTTCCTGCGCGAGTTGCACGGACAAACCGATGTCCAACTCTTCCTATGCAATTGGTTTCAAATGGTGCGAGACCTAAGTCAACACATTTTCGCAAAACCAGATGATCATGCCGGTGAGATGGAGACCTCGATGATAATGGCTTATCGCCCCGAGCTGGTGGCCAGGATAAGCGACGGCGGATTGAATGCCGACCAAGGAGTCGCTCGCCCGATGCGATTCGAAGCGCTCGAGAAGGGCTGGGTATCGATCACTCGCCCATGGCATTTACTCACGACCAATTCCGGATGCGGCGATCCTCACGCCGCATCGGCAGACAAGGGCCATCAAATGATGGCAGGCATTCGGGAGAGGCTCGTGCCGTTTGTCGTACAACTATGCAACTCACCAATCGATGAGACCTTCCCATTCACTTAGGTACGCATCTCCGAGGCGGACATCCTTAGCCCAAAATGCCCGATTGCAACGCTGCGACCACTTCTTCGCCATGAATCAACACATCGACATCGCGAAAGACTTGCTTGACTTGACCATCGATGCCAATGATAAACGTTGTGCGTTTTGCAATGGGGGTTTTGTTGATCTCCGTCAATGCACCGTAAGCGGTCGTGACCTTCTTGTCCGTATCGGCCAGGATGTCAAAATTCAATTTGTGTTGATTGGAAAAATCGTTGTGAGATTGAACATTGTCCACGCTCACGCCAAATAGTTCTGCTCCCAGCGATGCGATTTGAGCTTTGCGAACGCTGAAGTCGTTCGCTTCCACGGTACAGCCTGGCGTATTGTCCTTAGGATAGAAATAAAGCACCACCGCTCGCTTGCCAACGAAGGAAGTCAGGTCAACCATCTCTCCATCTTGATTGGGCAGTCGCACAACCGGGGCTGCCGAACCCACATCGACTCGATTCATTGAATTGATAACGATCAACGCATCGATCGGACTCATCATGCCGTCCCCGTTGACATCCATAAGCGGCCCTGCGTAATCGGTCGGTTTTGTTTCCAAGGACCGGCTTCCGTGCTGATTGATGTCGTTGATCACGATGAGCGCGTCCAGAGGCTCGACGAGTCCCGACATATTAACATCGAGGCGGTTTATGGCGTTTTGCCAATCCGCGGCGCACATCTCGCGTCGTTCCAATCGCTCGATCAATCTCGGAATACGCTTTTTCATGGAACTCGTCTTGAATCTTGGCTATTGCAATGCTGCGTTTTTCGTCCATCCAACCATCAAGTAGAACGGCAAGCCTACCTCACAGGTTGAGTTTCGTCAAATTTCCTCGTCATTTTGCAGGGCAAACAGTCCGAAATTGGGCGAAAAAGGGCATTGACGATCGATTTTTAAGGTTGATTTCCACTCAGTCGTTTTCGGACCGCGGCCTCTATGTTACCATTTGGCACCGGGCGTTTTGGTCAGAAATTCTGTAAAAAACGCACTCATTTGATTGGACCACCGAGAAATTCAAAACAGACGTAATGACGCTTCCCCTTCGATTGATTCTGATCGTTGGATAGTCGATTTCGAGTCACGCCAGGATTCCTCGACCAACTTTACTGATTACGGCAATGATTTTACTGTTACTCATACTCCCAATTGCAGTCGCTCTGTTTGCGTGGATCTTATGGCGGCCAATCTGCGACCCTTTTAGCGCAGATATAGCCACCGTTGGCCTTCCAGTCCAGGAACGCACGCTTGCGACGAGAGCCTCGTCAAAGAATGTTGACGAGACGTCTCGAGCCGCAACATGGCTGGAGCGTCCACCGACAAGGAAGTGCTCGATTGGAATTCAGACGCGTCCCAGCATGGCGACTCGCCATGCGTGGCCTGTTCGGAATGGGGCCTTTTCTTTGAGTGTTAACTGTTAGATTGTCGAAGTTTTTGGATTGTTGATCGAGCCAAGTTCTCCCTAGGGCGCACTCGTTTTTCGAACATCGTTGCTGTCTGTTGATTAACTGATTAACAGAAAGAAATGCCGTGTTTACCTCTTCAAGCCTTTTGTCGGCGACTCCGCCGTTCCTCCTTTTCGCCGAAACCGTTGCAGCAAATCCCATTGCAACTTGGATCATTCCTGCAGTCGGGGTCGCGATCGGCGCAGCCATCATGTACGGCCTCAACCGATTGCAGGGACGCGATGCCAAAACGCAAGCCAAGCGCTTGCTCGACCAAACCAAGCTCGATTGCGAGAATCAGACCAAGGCCGCTGAGCTAGAAAAGAAAGAAAAACTTCTTCAACAGCAATCTAGATTCGACAGCGAAAACCAGAAAGTCAAAGATGAACTTCGAAAACGAGAGTCGACTCTGGAACGCAAGGAAGAGCTACTCAAGCAGTCCTCAGACGATGCTCGCAAGCAAGAAAAGCTTGTCGAAAACACTCAACGCAAGCTGACCGATCGCATGGAGGATGTCACTCGAAAGGGTGA
Source organism: Pirellula sp. (assembly GCA_031427235.1). GTDB lineage: Bacteria > Planctomycetota > Planctomycetia > Pirellulales > Pirellulaceae > JBKCUI01. Next base: position 14,742 of record JANPNA010000381.1, on the reverse strand, counting down.
ACTTTACACCAAACTCATTCAGCAGCAACAAACGGACCTAACACGTGTCACGGGCATGTCGATCGACGAAGCCAAAAAGCAATTGATGTCGATTCTTGAAAAGGAGTTACAGGGCGAACTGGGGTCCGTAATCCTGAAACACGAAAAGAAAGTGGCTGAAATCACTCAGCAAAAGACTCAGGACATTCTGTTGGTCGCCATGCAACGTTACGCTTCCGCACAAACATCCGAAAGCAGCACGAGCACGGTCGACATTCCAAGCGACGACATGAAGGGCCGCATTATCGGTCGCGAAGGACGAAATATTCGCTCGTTCGAAAAGGTCTCGGGATGTGATCTGATTATCGACGACACGCCCGGCGTTGTGATCGTAAGTGGCTTTGACCCGGTCCGCCGTGAAATCGCTAGGCAGTCGCTCGAAAAGCTCGTGCTCGACGGACGTATTCACCCGACTCGCATCGAAGAAATCGTCGCTGCCACCGAAAAACAAATCGAAGCTTTTATTCGACGTAAAGGTGAGGAAGCGGCCCAGGAAGTCAATATCCAGGGACTTCATGAACGAACGATCGATATGTTAGGGCGTTTGCATTTCCGAACAAGTTACTCGCAAAATGTTCTGCGACATAGCGTCGAAGTCGCATTCCTGTCTGGCATGATGGCCGAAATGATCGGGCTCAACCCTCAAGTCGCACGAAGATGTGGCCTATTGCACGATATCGGCAAAGCAGCGGACCATGAACTGGAAGGTGGCCACCCGAAAATCGGAGCGGACTTGCTCAAACGCAATGGTGAGAACGAACAAGTCGTGCATGCTGCTCTTGGCCACCACGACCAACTGACGACTGAGTTTCCATATACGCTCCTTGTTGCCACCGCCGATGCATGCAGCGCCTCACGACCTGGTGCCAGGCGAGAATCGCTTGAACGCTACATCAAACGGATGGAAGAGCTAGAAGCCATTGCCAAGGGATTCAATGGGGTTGAGCAAGCGTTTGCGATTCAGGCCGGTCGCGAATTGCGTGTCATCGTTAGCTCTAAGAACACCGACGATGCCGTTGCCGCCAAAATCTGCCGCGACATCGCTAAGTCGTTCGAAGAGCAACTAACGTATCCAGGGGAAATCAAAGTGACCGTTGTCCGCGAATCCCGCTTCGTCGAAGTCGCCAGGTAACGAGCCAATAGCTGTCCGCCGCCACGATCAGCCCAAGGGACCCAAAAACCAGGGCTGGTAAAAGCGAGCCGGAAACGAGCCAGGCAAATAATCCCAAAGCCATGAGACACCACCATGGTCGTTCCATTAAAGCTGTCCCAAGCGATGATGGCAACCAAGTTAAACTCGCCAAAATTAGCAAACAACCTACAAGCGAATACCATTGATTCGCTCTTGCGGGCTGGGATCCCGACTCGGACTCGGATCCATCTTGTTCGACGAAGGCATTCCGACTGTTTCCCAAGGGTTGGAGACGGCTATTACGCTGAACAACCGATTGCTCCATCTGCGATGATCGGAAAAACCGTTGCATAGAATGCCACTGCTTAACAGCCAGACCGAATGCTTCTTGCTCCTCGGCCTCGACGCTGTTGGACCATTCCTCCAAGTAGCGATAGGTTTTTTGATTCCAGTACCCTTTCCACTGATCGAAGTCCGAACCTTGCTCGAACCTCGCCGCATTCGGCCAGCTTTCTTCCGATTCCTGAAGAATTCTTAAGCAGGACTTTGCAATAGCCCCAATGGCTATAGAAGATGCCGTTGCCTCAATCAACTTGCCATCCAGCATCACTCCCAGTCGATCGCTTACCATCAATACAGTATCTGCGATTTCGGTGTGCCCTATCAATTTGGGAGCATCGATCTTCATCTTGCCCTTTGTCCAAATGTCGGCTCTGTGTTTTGAGAAGACCTTCACGTCGGAGCAAAGCCCGGCTTGAATCAAGGAACAATGAATGCGTTGGCCTTCTTGTTTAAAATCAATAGGCTGGCCGTTAACGTCGATCGACAAAACCTCAGCATCTTCCTCAAGCTGCCACTCCAATGCCCCATTTGCGAGCGTACTTTCCGTTGCGTCGATCCAATATTGTGATTCCAACAAAGCGAATCGGCTGGTTGGAGTTACCAAAAAAGGATCGTCGCGAACTCGCAAAATGCATTGTGCGACAGTCAACGGTAGCGTTGTTTTCTCGAATGGCTTGGCATTCGATTGCGTTCCCATGGCCTTTTCGGATTTGACTTCTGTCAACGCGTCCACTTTTTGGTTCGGTATCCGCTCGCTGTCGAGCGCGCGAATTTGGGTCGTCAGTTCCGCATCGCTGGCAGGCTCATCGAATCGCGGAACGAATCGGACCAAGGTGGAGACCTGCGTTTTTGCCTCAAGCCCCGACGGCCACGGTAACCCCGAGGGTCCCGGTAATCCCGACGGCCCCGGTAACCCCGACGGCTCCGGTAAAGAGACTTGAAGCCACGCCTTGCTGGAGTCAGGGCAAGGGAACAGGTTAATCCTAGCCTCGCTTTGCCATCTGTCCTTGAGCGATGCAGGCACCTCAAGGATAAAGAAGGGTCTCGATGACACGGAATTCGTCAACTGCGCAACTGCGTCGATTTCCCTAGCACTTGCACTCGGATTTGGTGTTACTGTTAAACTCCCAACGAGCGGCTCTTTGCGATGAATCATTTGGTAACGGGACGCAGCCAACGTCACCGAATGGATATCGGAGTAGGATTTGGCCAAATGGAGAGCGGGGGCGTCCAGCCCCTTTCCGAAGATCACGGCCGACTCGGACTCCAAGCGAAATGCGATGTTCTCCGAAGCTACGATTTCCATCGTTTGATCTGAATTCACCGTGCTGGGCAGAGCTATCCATGGCAGTTCCAACCACTCCTCATTTGCAATGAGTCCGGATGGATTCGACACCAACCGTTTGGCTTGAATCCATAGGTCGCTAACTTCAAGCGATTTGCGATCGGCCAGAACTTGCAGATGAAGCTTGCCGTTGGACTTGCTTTGCAAATACCGAATCGGTCCGCTACGGTTGTAAAAATCCGTGACCACAAAATCATCGGGCATGTCCACGACAAGCGGTTCGGCGGTCGAACTACCACCGAGCAATTCGACGCGAGACGTTAAGCTCTGGCGATGATGATCGATAATCCACTTGGTCGTCACCCGCGCTTGCTGCTGCTTATCCGCTAGTGACTTGGGTTTCAATACGCCGAATCCACCCGTCGATGGAATTCGCAGGGCTGTGGCCAGAGGCTTGGTTTTCAACTCTGGCCAGTCCAGTCGCTCCGTCGCTCCGATAGCTAAACTCCAAGTGCTGATGCCATCAATGCTCCAACTGGCCCCTGGCGCCCTTGAGTACCGAAGCGTGCCGCGCCGCGTTCGCCGATCACGGCATTCTGCGAATAAGACATTAAGGCTTTGGTTCGCGGACTGGGGAACCCAAACCATGGAAATCTGCCGATCTCGAGTGGATAGCGAACTTGGATTCGAATTGCCCGGTGGTTTCCATTCCAGAACGTAACGTCGCCTAGACAAGGTAGTGCCCGACCGCGACTCCACCCATTCCGCATCCCCCCACTGCGTCCCTATCGGTAACCACTGTTGATCGGCTTCGATCTCGATCTCACGGCCGACAGTTATCCCTTTTGGGAAATCAATAATTGTCTTGGCTTGCAAGATATCGTTCTGAAGAAACAACTCCGTGTGCATTACGGGCACGTCGCCACTCTCCGCTACGCTGGTCGACGGATTGCTCAATGGACCGCCCGACTTGGGTAGCGGAATCGTTAAGGTGCATTGCAAACGATCTATAGCTCCTAGCATCGCGACGAAACGACCACCCGCTGGGTCTGTAACTTGTCCACGAGAAACGATTTCAAAGCTATTCTTTGGATCCGTTTCGATTTCCATCGTCGCATTCCCGACTGGCAGGACAGCAATATCCAAAAACTGAGAAGTAGACTCTCGGTTGCGGTCCGGTTCGTTGAATTTCAATAAAGGCTGAGCAATAATTTGAACCGATCGTTTCCCCGGCTTGTCGGGCGTCCAGATCCACTCAAAGCCTGTGCTGCGTAGCTTGTTGCCGAGATTGAGCTCATTCCCATCCACACGGAATCGTGCGAGTTGCAACTGCGTGGCATTGATGGGAAAACGCACCGGAGCTAAATCGTCGCCGACCAGGAAGTCGTAGATCATGGTGATCTGGTCTGCCGAATTAAAACGTCCTCTTACCCCAATGCGCAAACCATACTTCGCGGAAATCGGATGGGTACCACGCTCGCTCTGCCAGCTTCGTTCGGTCTTACCCGTTAAAACATCCAACATCTCGACTGGGATATAGGCAGTCGTTCCCGACATGTTTCCTTCCTCGTCCATGGGAATAACGATCTGATAGCCATTTCCTCCCGCATCGCTCTTGTCTTGGCCAAATGCCACGATTGCAAACGGTGAAACCTGGCTGAAAACTGTCCAACCCATCGCCAAACACAGACCCAGCGAACCCATATTGACTGCCGAATTCCGCGGTGTACCAATCGGCTTTCCTTGCGAGTGATTGGATTCCGATTCATGGTCACCCACGCGATCATTCCATGGGAACCATTTCACTGAGTGCCGCTGAGAAAGACTTTTGTCGCCGTTGGCTGGTATCGAAAGCAACTTATAGATCATGAAGGCCACGAAACTTGCACTCATACCAATCAGGCCAGTGTAGGCGAATCGAGCAACAACGAACGGTGCCGCATGAGCACACACGATTAGGAAAGCAGCAGCCAAAGCCGCGATATGATATCGAAACAGGATTAATCGTGGCGTGAGCAAGGCGACCACCGCAAATAGCATCACCAAATACGAGCGGTCGATATCCGCTCGATGAATGCTGAAAACGCCGTGATCGCTTTTTGTTCCAACGAAAGATCTCGCATCCAGCGTCGGCGAATTCATCCGCATGACTCGCCAACCCTTCGCTGTCCACTGAGGAACAAGACCGCTTGAAGGGCGACCATCCTTAGAAGAAATCACTGAGTCTTGCGAGAAAGAGTATCCGAACAACAACGCAATGACGTCTCGACTCCAATTCCACATGGGCCATTTCCCCTGTCCCGGAACTCCTGGTTTGTTCCCCAATTCAGCTAGCTGCATCTCAATTGGCAACCATAGAAAGCGTTGCTGACTGACACAGGTTGCATCCATTGCCAAATCTGGCCATCGGAACGGGAAATACTCTCCCATCGCTTGGATACTAGACTTTTTCGACAGTCGAGGACCTGTCAAGTCGATATGCAACTCCACTTCGCCATCAAGATCGCGCAGTTCGGGAGTGATGACCAATCGGCGACCGTCGATTCGAAACGGAATCTGCTGGACGATGGAGGACCGACGTATACCTACCGTCAAAGGCTCCCAATCGTTGTCCAATTCCATCACAAAGGGAGACTGATTCGTTGCATTCGAACGAAAATAAAGCGACGCCTTTTGTGAACCAAACGAATCGACAGCCACATGGTACTCGCTGGCAATCACAAACCATTTTCTTAAAGGGGATGGGGGCGAAACCTTGGCAGTCAGAACGATATTCGCGTCGCCACTCGCGTCGCCACTCGCGTCGTTGAATTTTAGAAACTTGTAACCTGCTTCGTCAATGCTCCACGTGGAATGGACGGTGCGAGACTCAATAGATACATCGGTTGCTAAGCTTCTGGCTTCCTGCGCCAGCATGTCGGCGTTGAGCAATTTGGGAATCGGGAAACGCACTTCGCCATCGTTTTCGATCTCTGAGTGGACGACAGCCAACAGTGTGCACTCCGATGCCTTTTGACCTAAATCAAAATGCCACACACCGGATCCGAGCTTGTTTTGCTCGGGGCTGGCCTCGAGTGGACTCAGCGGAATCCATTTGCTCCCTTCCTTCAATCTCCAAATCACATTGTCGGACGGAAGTCCGATCGAAACGCTCTCGCTTCGATTGGAGTTCAGACTCAACTGGATCTCGTGCCTTGCTTGGAGAGCCGTACCGGAAATACGATCAACCTCCGTCTTGGTACTCGCTTGGCGGCGATAAGGCTTCGTATCCCAGAAGAAATCTACAAGCAACGTGTCGGAATCACGTTCTTGGGTTGTTTTCGGTACTTTGTTGATGGATGGATTGGGTGCCTGCGAGTCCAAGCGAAAGACATAGTACTTACCAGTCCTCGGCAACAGCGATTTCTGCCAGTCAGGAATCGATTCGACCGTCACCAAATCGTCCAGCAACGCATCGCAAAGTTTCAGCTCAAATTGTCCGCTGTCTTCCAATACCAATGTGTCGTTTCGTTTCCAATCCACCAATTGGACAATTTCTGCATTCCTAATGCGTCTTTGTTGGCCCGAGGATTCCTCGAGATTACGAACCAGTCGAATCTCAAGTTCGGCAACACGGCTTTTTTGAACGCGATCCCAGCTTAGTCGTAGCTCACTGGCAGTTGCGATGGTTTCGACATCATATTGAGTCGTGACGGAATCACTTGGGTCGACGGAATGGATGGATCGAACACTCCAGCCGGGTGCGATCGTAAGTTTCGTCTGATTCGAATCCTGTTCTCCGAAAAAGAGTTTCGCTCGAATCACTGCTAGCATGCTTTGTTCGTCGTTCGTCAAACGAGTCAATACCTCACAACGTCTGGCTTGAGTACTCCGTTCAAGTCCGATAGAAAGGCTTGGTGGATTTGCATACCAAGCGTATTCAAGACGATTGACTCCAGTGGACTTGGAATCTCCGGTGGGCTCAGCGATACGACTCGACTCGCATTCTACATTGGTCAGACGCCAGGGAAATTGGCTGTGGACTACGGTGGTTCCCGACATGACATACCCATGATCAAACGAAACCCTGGGAGTCTCCGTTTTCCCCAGTTTTTCTAAGGACAAGGGTGAGATGAATTCGGCAACCACGCTGACGGACTTAGAAGTGGCTGCCCCTTTGATTGCCGGTCCTACGCTCCATTGAATCCATCCGTCATCCAGCTTCCAATCCACTTCTTGTTGGTTCACGGTCAGACGCCGCAATCTTGAGCCTGGTTCCAAACTCATTCGCAACCAGGGTTGTTCGGGTGAGACAAAAACTTCCGCCTCGCATGTCGTACGAATCTGTTGCCCGTCAACAACGTGTTCCAGGTTCTGAACTCGAATCAGTTGCCTATACCGATGGGCATCCAAACCATTGGTATCATCCTGAGGTCGATTCCCAACACCAAGAGCGATCGAAAAGGAGACGCTTTGACTGCCTCCCAGCTCAATCAACCAAAGAGACTCTGGGCTGCGAGAAGGGCTCCGTTCGAGCAGGTACTCCTTATCCATATCCCTCCATCCCTTTAGCCGACTCTCTACCTCGCTCCATCCGTCCAAACGTCGGGCCACCGTCAAACAGTCCTGCACAATCGCTTGTGGCGGCAATGCAAGAACGAGGCAGCTATTCGCGCACTTTGGGATTTCGAAGATGAACTTCAGGTTGTTCGGTGTGCTGGCTGAGTCCGCTCTGGCGGACCAACCAAACGAATAGGAATATTGTCGCTGATAGAACTCTCCTTCGCTCCTAACTTGGTCACTGGGCAGCGTTGCAATGCGAGGTGCCCCCTGTTCGTCGAAAATCCAATTCCCTTGTGTGATTGGTAATTGAACAGCGAGTGACCAAGGTCGCAGAGAGACTCGCTCACCAGGACGAGGTGATCCAGCCAACGTTAATTGTGATCGTTCGGAAAACAAATCTGGGCCAACCAGTTTCGCTACAAAGTAGGCTGATTGAAGTTGGATTTTGCCAGTCGTATCGGAGGCTATTTCGTTCGTCGGAGCTGGCTGCCGGGATGTAGAATGCCTCCGAATGAGCTCTTCCAATTGTTTCACATCGATCGGACTGAAGTCGTCGAGCCCAATGTGAACAAGATCTTTACTTGGAACAAATACTCTCCGATAAGGGATCCCATTCGATGGCAGATCCGTTTGCTGCCCCATGCTTAGGGAAACGGTTGCAAAAAACGCACAAACTGCCCCGAAGCAAAAAAGCAAAATGCGAATGCGAATGCGAACCATCCCCATCATTTGTCACCCTCTGCGTCTATGCTAGTCGTCGTCGAGGCTGGCAATTCGGCTGACATTGCGGGAGATACCGCGTTTGCAGCTACCGGCTTGGATAATACGGCCGAGGCGGATAGCGCTGGAACTCGAACCAAAGAAGGAATCATGGGAGATGACGGACGCAACGCAAAGACGCTTCTACGTCGTGCCCTTCGATCAACAACCCATTTCAGAGTTGAGTACATGACTGCAATTCCGATGGCGGCGATCAAGCACTGGACGAGTGCAATGGAAAGGTCCCATGCCCATTGTGAAAACGTCAAACTGGATAGCAACAAAAATATGCTGATCCATGGCCTTCTTATCCACCGAAACTCCATAACAAAGAAAGATGCAATCAGTACAAAGAACGCAACCGGTGCCCACAATAGATATCGAGGTGCCAACCAGACTCGCATGGGTACGGTGTGGTCCTGGGAAAAGAATACATATTGATTGGTTTGTTGACTGACAAAAGGTTGTGACGTCGCGCCCATTTGGCTCCCAATCGTGTCTTGAGTCCAGTCGCTTTTTCTTTCCAACCAAAGGTCTTGCCATTCCCAGCGGTAGCCGTGCGACAATGTCGATGTGTTGCCAATCAAATGAACCGTAGTTGGCACGACAATTTGCCAAACCAGCGGCGCGCGCGATCTGCAATTGCTGATCGATGGTGACTCCACTTGAAGCGTTTTGAGCCATTGAGAATTGTTCGATGACCAAAGGAAGACCTCCAACACAAATGCGTCGTCGGAGCCAGCGGTTGTATTCTGTCCTGCATGATCCAATAAAATATCGACACGATGGACATCGCGAGGACTGCGAATGGCTACCGCCTTTCGACCGTTGACGACAAACTCCCCATTTGCGATGAGCATTGCAGGCAATCGCAATGACACGAAATTTGCCCGTGTCTTGAGTCGGACAACAAACCGATCTCGTTGCTCGACCGCATTGACGATCGTTTGCAACCAAACCGACTCAACGTCGACGGCCGTTTCGTTGTCAACCGCTTGTAAACTCAGTTTGCCTGTCAATCGCGGTTCTAATTGCGTGCGATCAAAAGGCTTTACCGTCGAGCCGTTTTCCGATCCGGCTAAGGTTTCGTGTCTCCCGCCAAGCGGCGATTGCACAACACAACGAATACCCTCAGGATGTGTGATGTCTCCAATGTACGTCCCCACGGAAACCAGGTCGTCAGGCTTGTCAGCCGCAATCCAGGGCAGGAGCAAATCGAACGAGGTTGGCGTGCTTGACAACTTGTCGCGGTGACTCATGCGTTTCCGAATCGTCAACTTGCGTTCATTGGTTGTTCGAGCAACACCTTCGGTGTTTGGCAAAATGAGCTGCAACCAAATATAGTGCCGTTCGAACGCAGGAGTCATGAATGCAAAACGGGGGCCGCCGAGCCCGTCTTGCAAAGCCCTAGCCTCAACGGGGACATGGTCGATGGTCAACTGCAAATCGTTTACTTGAGCTTCGGTACCACGCCAGGCTACTCCATCCTCCAACCAGTCATTGGGTACCGCTAGTCTTAACGTTTTTGCAATCCCACCTGCATAAACCAGGCTCCAAGTTTGCGATAGGTCGAACCCCTCATCGGTTACTGCAATCCTTGTTTGCGAACTCCCATGGATAACCGTCCCGTTGGCCACGGCAATCCCTTTCCAGTTGGTCCAGGTTTTCGACTTGGCAACTCGATACTTCAAGGCGGAAGTGCTGCCTCGCGGTGGACTGGAACTCAGCGTGAACGATTCACCTTGTTTCCAGCGAATCGCATCCATCCGCTTAATCGAATTCGACGTCCCATTCCCCTCTTCCAGCGTCGCAACCGCCGATTGGATCGTCAGCTCGCCACCGACGCAAAGCGACAGTCTCTGTTGTGCAGGATCCAACCACGAGAGCATGGGCAGTGAGAAACCAAGTTCGGGTTTCGAATCGTCAACGTTCTCTGTCGGTCCACTCGGTCTGGATAATACAAACGAAATACTCCGCGTTGGCTGACGGATACTGTCTTCTCGGGCTGTCAACAATGGAAGGGAATCGATTGTGTCCGTGGGCGTCGGTAACGCTTCGGCCTGGGATCGGTTTCCGCCAGTGCTTCCACTCTTTGGCTGCAAAGCATCCAAAAGCTCTCCGAGACTCAAGGGAATTGAAGTTGTACCATCTGAGTCCTGGGTGGAACGACTCCGAATCGCTACGAGGTCTAAGTCGCGGCCAGAGGGCTGCAACTGAACCCGGTCGACTACCCAACCCTGAACATCTAGCTGCAGAAAAGGGAGTTGACGCACATCCCCCAAAATATCAATCGTGCCGTTCAGATGCAGACCTCCAGAATCGTAGGCTACGTCGTACATCGCCATGAGGTCCGACGCCCGATCTCCCACGTTCCAATGAACTTTCAACGGCTCGTTCTGTTGATTGAATCGAAAGCTATAGGACAACGTGTCATTACCGTCGCTCGCTTGCGACTGCCGAATGAACTGAATGCCCGCTTGTGGCTCCCACTGGAAGGAGACATTTCGCGGTACCCCGACTTCGATACTTCCAACGTGCCGCTGAATGCCTTCGACACGAAGCATCGAAAATGAAACCGGATCCGAATCCAACGCGTTTGACGTTTGCCATTCAATGGGTAATTCGATCTCCGTGCGAGAGAATGCTTCTTCGAATTCCAATAGAAGCACCGTGTTCGCGTTGGCTGCCGTTTCTTCGGATTTCCCAAATCGATAGCCTGGAAACGAACTCGGTGACGACATCGGCTCCCGCCACTTGCTCCGATCCGGAAGTGTGATTAAAAATCGTCTCCCTCCCAACGTTTTAGGTCCGCGTATCGCCAAGTTGGAAACAGCGCGGAATTCGCCAACTTCCATCAACGGCATATATTTTGTCTGGCTCTCTACCTCGATCGCTTGGATTTGATCTGCAACCGACTTCTTGGCCCAATTGAAGGTGATCGTACCGCCTGATGTTCGGGCGATTGCAACCGAGTTAGGTCCGATCTGTTGAAACGGCTCGATTACTTCATTGCCACTACCGACAAGATTCAGTTCCCATGGTCCGATCGGTAACTCGAAACGAACGACGGTTGGAACCGACGGCAGATCCAATCGAAGGGATTGCCCCTGAGGTGAAGTCCGAACGTTACTCAAAGCTTCAAATTGTAAGTTTCGCTGCCCCTGAGACCCTGGCGAAACTCGCCATACATAACCTTGACTGTCATTCGAAATGCGAATCGACGGGAACTCTGGGACAATTTCACTCGAACGCTGCGAAGGTATCGCCTGCACCGCTCCCAGAGCAATCGGAATGCTGAGCCAGCGACTATTCGCTTCGATTAAGTTAGCCTGGGCTTCGACTTTGAGCTGAGCGATCGCCTGCACTACCTTAACTGAAATATCCATTCGTTCGAGTGCGTTCATCGTGACCATAAACGGTTGGTCATTCTCGGAACTGAGATATCTTTCGAAATCCTCATACCTCGCCTTTGGTACGAAAACACTTTCTCCCATACCATTCCGCATGATGATTGCATCGGGACGAATACCAGGAGCTAGCACATCAGGTGTCTTATCAGGAATCGACAATCGCGGCATTCCGACTGGCTCTTGCGCGTAACCAACCAAAAGTTGGCCCCAGCACATCATCCAAAAGCCTACGCACAATTGTGCGACGACGCACCCGACAAATCCTTCGCGTGCCCTTCGATATGATGCAGTTAAATGAAACAATCGAAATACCAAGCCGAGCTGGGGTAACGAGAGAAAGGAGTAATTGGACAACCGAGCGATTGCCCAAGCTGTCTATTTTACGCAATCCTCACAGCCTTTGGTATCGAATTCGACCCAGCATACGATAACCAAGGTCGGTTTAGTGAACTTGGATGGCGTTAAAGCCGTCATCCCCACCACTATCGTCACGAAACCATTGCCTTTGTCGGATCGAAGCTTCCGGGAAAATTCAATACGACGCACAGCTTTCAACACGAAAACGCTTTAACCGATAAGCGGAGTTGCGATTCCATGGTTATCTATCTGCCAAGGAACCCAAACCAATGCAAGCAGTTTTGATTTCGTATCCGACTTGCGAATCGGAATATCGATTGCCTCCAAGGCCAAGTTCTCGGCCGCGAACTGACTCGAAACCGTTTCGACTTCCTCTCGGCATTGCCGTTCCATCTCATCCTTGGCGGTCATCAATTCTTCGTACGTTTCTTGTGCTCGCATCACGTCCCCTTGCTGAGCCGTGACTTTCCCCAAGCCTTTGACGGCGCTAGCAGCCTTAGAAACGTTGGTCTGACTGGCAATCTTGTTCCCAAGCAGCGCACCCAGAATCGTCGTTCCGATGTTGAAAATGCCCTCGTATTGCTTGGCTTTGGCCTGCTGCTTTTCCTTCTCCAGTCGTTGTTGTGCCGTCAATATGCGTGTCTGAAAGGAACGCATCTTTTCTCCGTATTTGGCTTTTAACTTTCCGACCGCTTCGTCGCGTGCTTCTTTGGCCGCGTGCGAGAGTTCGATTCGGGCATCGGTCTCACTCAACCCAGGGGACGTTGTTTGTTTAATGGCTTTGCACGTGTAAACCGTGCACTGCACATGCCTAAAGTAGAAGTCTTTGACGGACTTTTCCCACAACGCATAATTCTTGGCCGAGGACATTTCCGCTGGCAATTCTGCGAACAAGAATCCATCTTCTGGTTGATTGCTAAGTTGCAGAACATCCGGCTCGATCTTGTTCGCATTGTCCCATACCGGATCGGGTACTTCCTCTTGAATGTCCACCAGGTACTGGACGTCTTCCCAATAGTCGACCCCAGCCGTGGACTTAACGAAATGAATGGACGACTGACTGAGAATGGCCGGACGATAGACAGTTTTGTTCTTCACGCCAGCAATCTTGGTTGGGACCAAGAACCTTTCCGTGACATCCGATGGAAGGATCGGTCGAGCGCCTGAGGCTTGGGCCGTTCCACCGGCACTCCCAATCGACCGCAGTGGACCGCTTTGATTGGCCGATTTCTTTTTTTCCGACATGAGTTTGGAGATCTGATCGCGAGACAATGGCCCTCGCAAAAAGGACAACGCCCACCGCGATTGAAAGATGGTCGGACCATCGTCATGCACGTTGTTCATCAAGAACACGCGATTGCCAAGGGCCGAGAGTGATCGTTCCAGGGCAGGCCGATCGAATGCGCTACCCTGCTGCATCGACGCTCCCTCAAGTCCATCCAGCACTCGATCCTTGTCTCGTTGCGTTTGCAATCGCCCCAAGAACCACGTCCCCATATTCGAAAGCCCCTTGTAGTCCAAGTCCACCGGATTTTGCGTCGCAAGCACGATTCCAAGCCCGAACGCTCGAGCTTGCTTGAGGAGCGTCAGCATCGGTGGTTTGGAGGGTGGCTTGGCCGTCGGTGGAAAGTACCCATAGACTTCATCCATATAGAAGAGCGCTCGCAACGACCCCGTACCTGGCTGAGCCCGCATCCACGCCAACAACTCTCCAAGAAAGATCGTCACAAAGAACATGCGTTCGGAATCGTTCAAATGGGCGATGGAAATGATGGAAAGTCGTGGCTTGCCCTCGGAGTTATAGAGCAACCCCTTGATATCCAGCGGTTGACCTTCCAACCATCCGGCGAAGGAAGGGGATGCGAGTAAATTATTGAGACTCATCGACAACTTGGCGCGATCCGCCGGCGAATAAAACGAATCCAAATCGATGACCCCGATCTTCTTAATCGGTGGCGATTGAATCTGTCGAATCAAATCCTCAAGGCTAAGGTTGTTGCCTTTCCTCCAGGCTTGATCGAAGATGTTCGATAGCAGAATGTGCTCGCGGCTGGTCAACGGATCCGCATTGATACCAAGCAAGGTCAACAATCCGGACGAGGCCGAAGCGACTTTTTCTCGCATGGTCTCCGCATCTTCTCGCACCGCCAGCAATGGCGCGTCGAAGCTCTTTAGCACCGTCATCGGAACTCCAATATTGCTACCCGGAGTATAAATCGTGATGTCCACCGAGTCACGGTACCGCTGGATTCGCTCCGTATCCTGGTGCCAATCGTTAAGGCCCTTTCGCCATCGATTGGCCGTCTCGGTGGCTAGCTCTTCCAGCGGTTTGCCTTGCCGCGTAGCCTCGGCGGGCTCGATCCACTCTTGAAAGTCAGACGGTGCTAAATTGGGAAACGCCAGCAACAGATTCCCTAAGTCCCCTTTCGGATCGATGCAGATGGCCGGTACACCATCGATCGCCGCCTCTTCCAATAAACTCAGGCACAAACCGGTCTTCCCACTCCCCGTCATGCCCACGCAAAGCGCATGGGTCACCAGATCCTTGGAATCGTAGTTGACCAACTCGTCAAGAAGCTTCCGGCCTCCGAGGTCATACTTCTTGCCTAAGTAAAAACTACCAAGCTTTTCATAATCTTGTACGGAAATCATGGTTTTCAGTTTTCAGTTTTCAGTTTTCAGTTTTCAGTGGGAAGTGGGAAGTGGGAAGTGGTCAACCCTCAACACTTAACCCTCCCCTACTCCTCCGCCACGTTGACGTATACTTTCAGGGCTGTGTTGTCCTCGACAAGCAGCCGCATCATTTCTTTGTAACCAGATAATCCGTTGACTGGGCTCGTTAAAATTTTGTGAAGCACTTCTGGGAACATGACTTC
>JANPNA010000380.1:0-2439 GCA_031427235.1 Pirellula sp. | reverse complement strand
GCTCGGCAGCTATTTGACGCTCGAAAAGCCATCGCAACGGAGGGTAATTTGGCGTGACATGGCCTGGCATCCCCGAAAACTTCGGCAAAAAAACTGTGTTGCCGCGCACAAGTTCTCGTCTTAATGTAGCCAACTCGCGAGTTTCTTCCATCGTCGCAGTTCTTTCGTCCGGCACCGGTGGGATTAAACTCCTAAAAACATCCGCCCCTCCCATTGCCTGGACATCACGATCGCTAACTTGCCTGAGCAAGGTCATGGCAACATTGCGCGACGCATGCGTACCCAACGGATCGTTTTCGTGGGCGATCACTTGTAGTTCTCGATTAAGTCGCCAAAGTCGCAACGCGACACTCGAGTCGTTTTCGCTCAATGCAACCGTGGCTAGAGCGGCGCTGCGTGCAATCAAGTTTCCTAACTGCAGGCTGAATTCCGTTGTGTCGCCTACTTGCTTTCGTTTCCCCCGTACCTGATCCTCCAAGTGCGGCAGCATGGGTATGACAACCGCCAACAAACTTTGCTCCGGCGTGCTGCGTTGCGACTCTAAGTTATTAAGAACGGCACTAGTTGCGTCTCTTGCGGACTCTGCTACTCCCTCCATGCCCCTGCCTCTTGATCGGGAAAGGGTATAAAGACGCGGCAACGCATCCGTGAGAATTGGTTCATCCATTGACACCAAGCGAGGAACACTCACTCGCTTGGAATTCAGTTTGTCCACGGCGACTCCTTGCCATGCTACGTTTGGGAACAGCAGGAAACCAAAAGTGCATGCAACGATTAGTGGCGAAAAGAGTGCCGTCAGCGAAATCCAAACATAGTGCCACTCGAGCTTGGGATCGTCCAATACCAACCATCGTTTCGATAATCCAAAAATCGCAACTGCAAGTGCAATTGCAGCAACTGGCGAACAGTACAAAACGATCCAGTTAAAGCTCATCACCGCTCGATGACCCAACCATTCTCCATCGCCTAGTATGGATTGAATGGTTGCCATCGAAATAGAGATGACGAGCATGCTGACAACTAAGGCAGCGGTTGCAGCAATCACCGATTTGCGAAAACATATCGAGGAAAATGCTCCAAGAAGAACTGCTACTGGGCCAAGCCCCAATTCGAACGCAACTCGATCACTTCGCGTCCCCAATTGCGTAAAAGTCGCGATTGCAATGATTGAGGTCAAGACGGTGACAACGCTTAGTCTGCTAACAACTAGTTTCCATGGAACCACCCCTCGATCCGCCAGAAACCGGAATCGTGATAGGGTCTGATCTCCTTCGAATACAGTCACTCCGAGAATGACCATAGTAAGCATAGCAATCACAGGAACGAAATTAGGAACCGCGGTCGTGTTCGCTATCAGAACAAACGCACCGATGACCACTACCAATCTCAGCCAAAGGGAATTCTCGCACGAATGCCTCAACATCATCCACCATTCGCTCGGCGCGGTACCCACTGAATATTGATATCGGACACTTCTCGGCATTCGACCAGAGCTCGTATTCCGCCAAAAGGCAAACGTCGCTTGCTGGCCAATCCCCCATCGCCATCGAAAAGCAACCACCATCAACACGCAACCCATCATAAAAGCACTGCCAATAAAAATCGCAAATGCGATTAGACCTGCCTGGGCTGGATACGCCCCCCACCGAATGAGAGTGGGAGTTGCGAAGTCCGTGAACCACGCCCCTACGAGCGTCTGAATCGTGGCCAAACCTATCCCGGCAACTACCAAAGCCGTGAGTGTCTCCCGCATCAAGACAGTCGCCAAAAAGCAAAAGACCACGACCTCAAAAAAGATCACTATCGTAAGTGAGGAGACGTAAAAGGCGGCCAAGGAACCAGCAGCAGGTGGAAACTGTCCAGTCATCCAAAGTCCAACCGGAATGATCGCCAGCGGAACCGAAGCACCCAGCGAACCAACCGTGGCCACCAAAAGCTTACTGCCAAGTGCTAACCGCCACGAAGCTGGCAAACTGCTGGACCAAGCCCACGTACCCGATTGTCGTTCCTGACCAATCAACATCCCACCGCAACCAAGTGCCAGCAGAATCGGTGCGATGCAGGCAAACGTGACGGTGCCCCCGAAAAACGCCATTCTCGCTTCCTCGCTCAGCGCGAAACCAGCCGAAACCAGCAGCAGCAACTGCACTGCAAAAACACCAGCCAATACCGCAATGAAGGTTGACTTGACTTGCTGGAAATCCTTCCAGAGCAGAGCAAACCACATAGTGGGTCGGGATTGTTGTGCTAATTCCATCATGCCACCTCCGATTGGTTCGAATTCTTGGAGGACGGCCCCTTTGAGTCGCTAGCTTGCCCCGATTCGAACGGTTGGGTGAACCCGAGATACAGTTCCTCCAAGTTCGGTCGCATGGCCTTGATCTCGAAACAATTGGAATGATTCGATAAGGCGTTTTCAATCGCCGGCGTAAAGCCTCG
>JANPNA010000379.1:0-16498 GCA_031427235.1 Pirellula sp. | reverse complement strand
CCGGTCAGCTTCATGCGGAAGCAAACCCGTTGATCACCTTGATCTCGAGGAAATCGCGCAGGCCATACTCGCCGTATTCGCGGCCGTTGCCTGATTGTTTGTAACCGCCAAACGGCGCCATGTAGTCTTGGCTTGCTCCGTTGATGCTGACCGTGCCCGCGCGCATTTTGCGGGCGACGCGGCGCGCCCGCTCCTGATCGCCGGATTGCACAAACGCGGCCAGCCCATAGGGTGTGTCATTGGCGATTGCGATGGCGTCGGCCTCGTCCGCAAACGGGATCAGTACCAGCACCGGTCCGAATACTTCTTCCTGGGCGATGGTCATCGCGTTGTGGACGCCGGCAAAGACGGTCGGCTTGACATAATAACCGCGGTCGAAGCCGTCGCTTCGGCCCGTACCGCCCGCGACCAGCTGCGCACCCTCATCGATCCCGGCCTGGATGAGCCGCTGGATCTTGTCGAAATGCGCTTTGGTCACGACCGGGCCGAAATGCGGACCTTTGTCCATCGGATCGCCCTGCTTCACGGCCTTGGCGACGCGCACCGCGATCGACACCGCTTCGTCGTAAACCGACCGCTCGACCAGCATTCGGGTTGGGGCGTTGCACGATTGCCCGGCGTTTTCGAAGCAATGCAGCACCCCGCGCTCCACCGCCGCTTCAAGATCGCAATCGGCAAAGACGATGTTGGCCGATTTGCCGCCAAGTTCCTGCGAAACGCGCTTGACCGTATCGGCGGCTGATTTGGCGATCTGCACGCCCGCGCGGGTCGAACCGGTGAACGAAATCATATCGACTTCCGGATGACTGGTCAGCGCAGCACCGATGGCGGCGCCGGTGCCGTGAACCATGTTGAATACGCCCGCCGGAAAGCCTGCCTCGTCGATACACTCAGCGAACAGCTGCGCCGAAAGCGGAGCGATCTCGCTCGGCTTGAGCACCATCGTGGAGCCGGCGATCAGAGCGGGACCGATCTTGGTCGCGAGCTGGTTGACCGGCCAGTTCCACGGAGTGATCAGCACGCAAACGCCGATCGGTTCGTGCACAACGAGGCCATCGGCACCGACGCTGCGTTCCCACTCCATTTCGCGGGCTGCCTGAATGGTCGCGCGCAGATGTCCCGGACCGGATTCAGCCTGCGCGCTAAACGAGAGATCGTAAGGCGCGCCCATTTCGGTCGAGATTGCCACGACCATTTCGTCGTAACGCCGCTCGAAGACCTCGATCAGCCGTTCGACCAGCGCGATCCGCTGGTCGCTGCAAAACTCTTGAAGCCAACTAGTTCGAGGGCTTTGAGCATGGGTTGTTACCGAGAACTTTGTCTGTGATTGGGGTGAGGACGCAGAATGGATCAACGTTTAAGCATGGCGGAAAGCTCTTCGTCCGACAGTTCGTGATGGTTGGGTGATTCCTTGTCGCTGGAAACCGAATCGGACTTGGATGAGTCTTTCTTAGGTTTGCTCCAGGACGCGCTCCGCAATCCAATCGCAGGCCACCAACTCGATTTTTTCGAGGACGCTCGGTCGACGCTGGCATGGTCCACGTTGACTTCCGGAAGGTCTTGCGAAAACTTGGAATCCGTGTTCGCAGCGTCAACGATCTGCCGGTCCTGATTGTGGAGCGGATTCATTGCGACCGGAGTGGACAGCGCTTGGTTAAGAGCGAGTTGATTGATCGTGTGGACTACGTCGTTGTAGTTGGCTTGAATGCTACCCAATCCACGTAAGATGGAAACAACATCGCTGGCAACCATGGTATTACTAATTTCTCCACTACCATGCCGCTTCGTCAGCTTGATTTCATCACCGAACATGGGCGATAGGGTCAATAAGGGGGTCGGGGAGAGCTTCGTGCTTAGCGAAACCGCGATGTTGTTTCCAAAAAGGATCACTTCCGTGTGCTGTTGCAATGAAACGGCGAGCAAGGGAATGGAGCTGGGCACCTGCACAAATTGAAAGTTTTTGCCGATGACTTCCCCCTTGACGCTCATGTCGTTCGGATTGCGAAGGCGAATGGCGTTATACGCTCCAAATCGCAAATCGGGGTCGGGCTCTTGCAGCAATTGTTCCAAAGCTTCACGGGCGGACGAGTCTTCGTTCACAACCAGTCCGATCAGGCACAAGGCCCGAGCCGTTGGCGTTGATTGTGCAAGTTCCAGAAGGACCGGGACGGAGTCTTTGCAATCCAAGTAGGCTAGTGAGTAAGCCGAGTAGAAACGGATTTCCTTGTCGCTTGAGCTGAGTCCACCGATCAGAGTTTGCTTCGCAGCATCGGTTCCGATGGCTTCCAGCTCCGCAGCGGCTCGGCGGCTGGTGGCTGGATCGGCGAGCAGCTTTCGGCAACCCAGCAAGCGTTCCTGTTGCTCTTCCAACGATTCGCCAAATCCCGTGCACTTGATGATCGACATGAAGTGAGCAGAATCGTGTTTGTACTTGGGTACGGCACTGATGCCTACATACCAATTGCTAGTGCCCTCAGCCACCATCTTTTGTTTGTTGGAGTCTTTAAAGAAGTAGCGAGAATTGATGGCCTTTTCTATGGCTTTCGTGACAATGACATGTCGGAATTCCGTTTCGATTCGCAGGCCAATAGGCTGATCCTTCTTTAAGCTCGCGCCGCCGATGACAACTCCGTGCAATGGGGTCATTTCTGCTTGGCGCGTGAAGCTGGTTGGCAGAATGACCACTTCTCCGCTTGCGGTCGCCTTGGGGTCGCCGGTATGCAACCGACCTTTTAGCACCGCCATTTCGCATAGGCGCGATTCGAGGATGTATCCTTCTGTCAAATTGGTCGCCATGCATTCGGTCGAGTTTTCGACCTGCACGTCGAGCAGGTCCCCCTTGAAGTTGCATGGGTTGGCAACGATACGCAGTTTGACTAATGCCGTCGAAGCGTCATCAAGAAAGGCTTCTGGGTTGGCCGTGTCGCGGGTTCGTATCTCGTCCAGAATCCAATCTCGCTGCATGCCTGGACGCACAAGGCCGCCGGTACCTGGCAAGCTCGTGGCGATGGCGTAAGAGTCGTAGTGAGCGGGAGTCATACCAAGTGAGTTTGCTACCTCGCCGATCAATCGAGGTCGGTCGGGATCGACCATGAGCTGTTGAATACGTTTCGTTTCCTTGATGAAGTGGTTGTCTTTGTCGCGATTTTTAGAAATCCAAGAGCTGCAGCCCGTGATGGAGGCAAGTCCCATGCAACCAACGAGAGCGCTGGCACAGATGACTCGCTGATCAAGGCGATAGAATCGATTGGCTCGGTCCATCGAGGTTCGGCTTCCTAAGTTATTGTTCCTTTTGAATCGGCAACGCAACTGGAGGAAATAACGTCAAACCATCGGCGCGGTCAATATCGGTAGGTCGGATTCGAATGAAATGTCGGAATCTTCTGGAATGCTCTGTATTCTCACGACGGATTTTCAGCAGCGAATTCTTGGGTTGAGCGGGCGATTGTCTCCTCTCAACCTTGTTTTGGCGTCCTACGTATGCACGCTAACCGCCGCACTCCGTTCCCGGCTCGACCTCCTAAGGCGGTCGAGCCGGGAACGGAGTGCGGCAATTTAAGGTCGGAACCGCACTTTTAGTACGCCAAAACGGCGTCCGTCGGAGGCAAGCTCCGATCGGACGAAAATACTTCACAGCGTTGCCTTTCAGGGTCATTCGCGTGTCCTTTCGTTCTCCGCGTGTCCTTTCGTTCTCCGCGTGTCCTTTCGTTCTCCGCGTGTCCTTTCGTTCTCCGGGGGTGCGCCGCTTCGCGGCGACCCTCGGCTAATTGCTGTGATCCCAGTCGGGATGAAAGCGGAAGAATTATCGAGTGAAATTGTTTCGCAAAACATCATGTCTATACCGAAGTTTTAACACCCAACGCGAAGGGCCTCGCTCGTTCACGCCTTATCGACTAATTCGCATCGCGATCCATTCTTTGAAGATCATTTGCAATCGGACGAGCCCCTCGGCTTCGGGCAGGAAATGATTGACTGTCCATGGTCCGCTGGGTGAGCGATAGTCTGCCGCAATGGGCAAGGCACGCACTCCGGCTCGCTCTGCAAGTTTCATGGCGCGCGGTAAATGAATTGCGCTGGTTAAGATGCCGCAGCGCTTGTCCTGCCAATACTCGGGATGTTCCTTCAGTGCGGCCATTTCTGATGAAGTATTCTGGCCGGGTAATTCCGAAATCACCGATGCCGGAACACCCAGGTCGAGCCAAATCTGTTTGGTTTGCTGGCTTGGGTCGTCCTGCGGCTTAAATTCTCCCGACAATACTCCTGACATCTTCATGTTATCACCCGTCGTGACTAGGTTCCTTGCGATTCCTGCCAAATAAAGCCTTGCCGCATAGCCCACACGATCGCCCGATTGTCCGAACTGAGCGCGTCCATCTGGCGTGACACTCGTTCCTCCCCCAAGTACTATGACATAGTCAAACGGTTCGCTAACCGTCGGGATCGAGGACTCGATCGAAGTCTCCCAGGTCTCAACGAGAAACGAGTCGAAAATCGAAGAACTCAAAACCCACATGAGGCTAGCCCCGCATACCAACAACCAACCCACTCGACGTTCGTCGCGTCTCAGCAAAGTCACCCCGATCATCAACGCAACCACGATCGCCAAGAACAACGGCTGGATCATGTTGGTCAGCATTTTTTCAGCAGAGCTTTTGCCGCTCATGGCTGCGGTTGCTATGAGTGGCAAACAGACAGTCGCAAACAGGACGCAGGCAGTCGGCATTAGCCAACTGCGAGATGGTTCACGTGTAGGAATGGACATGCGATTATACGAAGTTCATTTTTCTGGCAATCGAATAAAGCCTTGCCAATCAGGTGGTGCGGACCGTCCATGCTGTGCAATAAATACGGTTAGGAAATCCTTGACTCGATCTTCTGCCGGGACTTGATGTAGCAGCCGAAAGGCTTCGCCCCAGTTTCCATCTTGCAAGCCGTCGAGAGCTTTCTCGTAGGCCAAAATGTGTGCATCTGTGAGCAAAACATCGGGTCCCTCAGGTGGTAACAATTCGCTGACCATCAGCGGAGTGGTCATTCCCACGGGCAACACACGTGCCACCCGTCGCGTTCTTGCGATCGTAGGAGAAACCTCCGTTCGAACGCGATTGGCGGTCGCTTCGTCCATTAGGATGGGTGCTCGCAGTTGTTTCGTCATGCTTTCTAGGCGAGACGCTAGGTTCACGACCGGTCCAAATACGGTAACCTTGACTTGATCGACTGTTCCGATGCGTCCGGCAACTGCACGTCCAGTTGCGATGCCCAGACCGGCTCGGAAACCGGATAGCGCATGCTTTTCAATGGCTGCGGCTGTTTCGAATTCGGCTCGAATGGCGAGTGCCGCTTGCGCAGCTTGTAAAACCGAACTCTGCTGTTCCAACGGCCAGCCCCAAAAACCCATGGCAGCGTCTCCGTGGAAATCGCCAACCACACCATTCCGGTCGAGAATATGGTGGGTCATCACGCCAAGGGCATCGCTAACGCGACGCAGCAGTTCCAATAGCTTGTCGCCCGACTCCTCACTTTGCCTTGAAAACCCCCGTAAGTCGCAAAACAGGACGGAAACGTTGGCTTCGCGCGGCGCAAGAACTTCGTCCGGGTCTCGGGTGGCTAAAGCCTTTTGGACCACGGGAGCAAAGAAGGGGCGCAAGGAATCCTGCCGACGTTGTAGCAACCGAGTTTGTCGCAACGAACCGAGCGTGGTGGCCGTCAATTCCGCAAACTTGAGATCGTCTTGCAAGTCGATGGCAATGGCTGCAGTCGCATCGCGAGCGTTATGGGGTACGATACTTCCAAAGTCTCCAGCCACGTAAATGGCCCAACCCGGGCAAGCCTCACTATTGATTGGAGTGCAGAAGGCCCAATCCACATTCTCGCTTTGGGTGTAGGACTGATTGGAGTCAATGCCGCGGCTCCAAACGTGCAAGACACTCTCACGAGTCGTGATAGCTTGATGGATCAATTGGGCTGAAGGAGAAAACTGGTGTCCGAGCAAATTCCGTGAATCCCAGTGCAGCAGTCGAATGCCAAACTCATTGATTTCGCTGGAACTTCGCCCCTTGGCGACGCTCATCTTGGGCTTAACCACTGTCGGCTCGCCGTTGGGCTGGTCACCCACAATGGCGACAAAACTTGCTTGCTGTATTCCCTGCATCAAGACATTGACCACCCGTGCGCACAATTCCTCGTCGGTAGTGCTGCTCGAAATGATTTCGGGCACTCGACTCAAGACCTCGATGCGTCGATCTGCATCGCGATATCGGGCCTGTCGCAATTGGGAAGGCGCATACGAATGCTCCGTCATGGCTGGCATCTCGTCGGAATGCGACACCATTCGAACGCGCTGGTCGACCAAACTAAAAGTGGTTTGGCCAATCACAAAATGATCGCCAATCCCTATGTCGAAATCATCTTGACGCAGTCCCTTGTGAAAGATGGGATTGCGAGCATCGATCAATCTAGACACTTCTAGTCGAGATCCATTCCAAGTGAGGCGAACGTGACTTCGAGAAATGCGGTCATCCCATGGTACTGCCCAACCGGCTGCCGTTCGGCCAATGATTACTGGTTGTTGCAATGCCGGGTCCTTCGGCAGTGGGCGCCGCCAGCGGTCGGATGGGTTTGGCCCTTGAGCGATCAAATCCGGCATTTGGCTAAATTCGTAGTCGATGGATACGGGGTGAAACTCGTACTACTTTAGCCAAAGATTTTCAACTCGGATAGCGTCGTGGCAAAGGATCACGGGCTAATTGGATGGCGAGGGCGAAACCCATTCGCTAACCACTTCGGTTTCGGTAGGAGCTTTCGTCCGACGGCGTCGGCGGGGTTTGTTGGCGGCCCACTCTTTGGTCATGATCTCGAATACGTCCGGGCTTTCGTAACGGACAACGTTCTTTCCCTCCGGAATTGGACCAATTAGACCCTTGAAAATAGGCATTCCACGCAGGTCCAAATCGGTGCTACTATCATCAATACCGACTTGAGAATGGGTATTGAAGATGGACTCGGCATTGTGAAAATCACGGATCTTAAGCGAACCGTCTTGACCGCGTGTCACTACTCGAAAAACTTCTTTTTTTGCCATAGTTCTACTCCGGTCAATCGCTCTAGTAGTGGTCGTTCGGCTCCCTCCGTGAAATCAGGTTGTAGGGGATTGCAATCGAAAAATCCGATGGCAACAAAGCGTCCTTGCTGTGGTTCCACTACTAAGGCAGTTCATCGACCTGCGGTCGCCAAAAGGTGCGAATTAATGCTAGCCCTAGCCTTAACTAGTACGACGGTCGCAAAAGCCACACTTGGATTGACCGTTACAATGGTGACCACCGAGCCTCGCTACGGATTGGTCTGGACTTTGGTTTGCTGAAGGAGCCACTTCCCAGCCTCGACGCGAGGTTGGAGCCTGCGGCGATACAAGGACAAACGGATAATCCTCTCCGGTCTCAACATGACAGAAAACAGAGGACAGGCACAGAATCGGAGGTCGAAGACATCATTGCTCGATTGGGAAAACCCAATCCCTCATTCGCTTGTCCGAAAATTCGGTTGTCCCAAACTCCCGCCGAGTAGTCCACCAATTGGACAATCGAACGTTGGACAATCGAATGATAAAAATGGACACTTCTCGATGAACGCCACCATTTTCGACTACCGGTAGCGGAACGCGTCAAGCGTTTCGTTGGGTTTGCGGCTGGTGCGAGTGCTTCGAAAGCCTTGACGGCTTCCGCTACCAGAAAGCAAGCGTTTGTAGAATTTTGGTGGTGATAAGCGAGAAGTGTCTAAAAATGGCTCATTAACTGCAAACAAGTCGGCTGTGGTTTGGAAGGGTAGAGTTTGTGCGAACCGGCCTACGTTCCCGTCGCATTTCGAGCTAGGACCCAGGCCACGAACTTATTCCATCGCTCGATTTCATCTGGACTACAGCTAAAGTAGCGAGGTGCCTTTTGAGTTGCCTCTTGAAAGAATGCTTCAATCTGTTTTGGATTTACGGCAATCGGCTGAGACGACTCGTTGATTTCCAAGCCGGATAAAATGATTGCATGTTTACGGATTTCCTCCACCGTTCTCTCGTCCTCAACTAGCGTCCAAATTCTTGCAGTATGGTCGTGCGAAGCGGAAATGATCTTTCCACCGTCCGAATCAAAAAAGGCTCGTATAACCATAGCAAAGTGTTCAAGCGGCGGGGATATCGGCAGCCCCGTTTGCATATCCAGGAGAAAGACACTTCCCGCTCCACGCAAGCCTTTGATTCCAAGCGTCGATCCACCACACGCCAATGCAAATCGATTGTGGGAGTCAATCTGACAATGCCGAAACTGGTACTTTCTATTGGTGAACTCCCACGACTGTTGTTCGTTCCGCCAAAAGGTGATGCAGCCACCATCCGTCGATGTCAGGTAATTGTTATCTGCATTGAAGGCCACGGCGGTAGGCCAACTCCCGAAATCGCGTGTTCGCGTTCTGTCAAAGGGGCTTTTCGTTTGCCAGAATTGAATCGTTTGATCGGTGCTGCAAGTCCAGGCCGTTCGCCCGTCTGCGGAATAGCCACAGCGGGTCACATTATCTTCGTGTATCAAGGGAGGGCTAATGACCTTGCCGTCGTGCGAGTTTCGGATGGTCGCTGACTTGTTAACGGCCGAGACGATGAATTGATCACCGGCTGGCGCAAATTGAATATCCGTAATATTGCTTGAGGTTTGATTCGACGAGAAGATCGCTTGTGAACTAACCGCATTCCAGCCAGTTACCGTCCCGTCCGAACTGGCCGCAAGGAGCAGTTGATCTTCGGTCGGGCTGAATTTGAGATCGACTACTTGAGCGGGAGTGGATAGGTTTTTGCCGATCTGCATTGCAAGTGTTCCGTCCCAAACCCGAACATTTCCGTCTAGACTGGCGGTTGCAGCGAGTCGACCTGTGCGATCAAAACTGCCATCGGTCACATGCCCATCATGTGTCATCTCCGGACCTATTCTATCGCCATTTTGCGCGTTCCAGATTGCGGCGGTCTTGTCGTCGCTACAGGAAATGACACGCCCGCCGTCTGGGCTAAAACGTGCGACATTGACTTCGTCACGGTGTTCTAAAAGTGGTACGTCGGGAGCCAGTCCAGCCAGATCCCACATCCGCACGATACCGGGAGTGCCACCCGCAGCCAAACGTCTACCGTCAGGATGAAAAGCAATTTGCAAGACCGATTCGTCGGCAGCCAAACCCGTTCCAATCTTTTGCAGGGAATGGACCCAATAGACATCAACAATGCCATCAACTCCAGCGACAGCTAAGAAACGATGGTGGGTATCGACTGCGGAGTGGACCAGACCAACGGGGTGCTTGGTCACGTTCTTGCGTCCGGTTTCCAGCGACCAAGTCGTAATGGTTCCATCGTGTTGCACCGTGAGTATTTCCTCGTTTTCAGTTACGTCATATGCCGCTTGCAAACTGCTTGCATGATCCAAAATCGACTTGGTGAGTTCACCCGTTGCGATGTCTCGTAAGGTCAGCGGGCCATTGTGACTGGCAACCATCAACAGCTTCGAATTCTTTTCCGACTGGATAAAGGCTATGTTCGATTCGAATTCGAATAGGAGTTCACTCGTTTGAGGCTCGACACTCCAGCAACTTGCTTTGGACTGTTCCATGTTATCCTTGCTCACTGAATGTGCGAGCAGTTTTCGATCGTCCAAAAAGTGAACTTGATTTGCTTTTTCCGAAAGCCCGTGACGAAATGCTCCGCTCTGGGCATCCCAGATTTTGACTTGTCCATCACGGTCGGCCGTTGCAAGCAAGGTCCCATCCTCGGAAAAATCGATGGAAGTTACTTGGGCTGTGTGAGTCAGGTCAGCCAGCTTGGATCCTGTCGAGAACTCCCAAAGGTGGGCAGAATTGTTGTTCTTTGCAAACGATAGAATTCTCGTTTCGGTCGGATCGCATTTTACGTCAACTACGAGTCCGTCGTGCTGCATCTTGGGTGTTAGGAACACGTCTTTGTCGGTGGCGTAATGGAACACGACACCGGCTTGTGTTCCTACCAAAACATGACCTCCCGACGGACTGAATTTTAGCTTGCGAACGTTGCTCTCGGCAAACTTCACCAGACTTAGTCGTGGATGGTTTTTCCATGTCATTCCGACTCGTGTGCGATGCACCCCAGCATCATCGACGGTTTCCTCAAGGGCTTTGGCGAACCAAAGGATCGCCTTTGAGAAAACCCCCAATTCCAATTGCCGTAGCCCGTTTTGCACGTGTGAGTCCTTCAATCGTTTCTTGCTAATGGAGGCGCTAAGTTCAGCGAGGTCTTTTTGTTTGCCGACAACTCCTGCGACCCAATTTTCTCGAACAGCCCAGGCGGTCGACATTGCAGTCAGCATTAGAAGTAGTCCCAAGACCATACCCAACAAGACCGCAATGCGTGGATTTCGACGGGACCATCGCTTCAGCTTGGAGACTCTGCTCTCTGGTTTGGCGAGAATGGCTCGGTCGTCCAACCATCGCCGCAGGTCATCTGCAAAGTCCTTGGCAGTTGCGTAGCGATTGTCCGGATTTTTATCCATCGCTTTCAGGGTAATGGTCTCAAGTTCCTTTGGGATTTTTTCGTCGATTTTGCGCGGCGAAACGGGGTCCTCATACACGACTTGATGCAGCATCATTCTGCCGCTGCCGCGAAACGGATTCTCATGGCAGAGCAGACGATACAAGATGACACCGAGGCTGTAGACATCGCTTTTCGCCGATACTTCCGAGTGCTTTCCAGTGGCTTGTTCGGGTGACATAAAGGCAGGTGTTCCCAGAATCTCGCCTTCGAGCGTCATCGTCTGTTCACCTTCGAGATTGCGAGCCAACCCAAAATCAGCAACGTACGGGTTGTTCGCAGCATTCAATAGGATGTTGCTTGGCTTTAGATCCCGATGAATGATGCCGTTCTCGTGCGCAAAGTGCACGGCCTCTGAGATTATCACCAGCAACCTTGCGGCCTCCTTGGCGGCGATGGACATGCCGCCAATACGATCGGCCAGAGTCATTCCGTCGATGAACTCGCAGACAATATAGGGAAGTTCTCCTTCCGCATTGATTTCGTAGACTTGGACGATGTTGGAATGGCGGAGCTTCGCTACATTTCGGGCTTCACGAATGAATCGCTCTTTTTCATTGCGGGTGACGAAGTGCCCGGCCCTGGGAACCTTGATCGCAACGTCTCGATTTAGGTTGGGGTCTTGCGCCCGATAGGCTGTACCGAAGCCGCCGGAGCCCAAAAACGAGACGACCTCGAAACGACCGATTCGTTTGGGTATCTCTCGGATGGGAATTGCGTGAGGGCCATCTCCGTCGAGCGTAACAATGCTGCCACAACTAGCACACGTAACCTCCGGTCGATCGATGTCGATGAGGTTGAGGCGATTGCCACAATGTGGACAATCCAATCGAACGACTTTTTCGATTTGGATGCGGGGTGTGCGAAGCGGCAGTCTTCGCTCCACCGACACGCTGTTTGTTTCGTCGTTTTTTCGGCCTGCAATTCGATAGACCGATTCGGCGAAACGGAGTCGCTTTTCGAGATCCGGTTGCAAGTCCTGGTTCTCGACAATCAATTTGCCTCGAACATCCGCTTCACTCGAACCAGCCAAAATGGAATCAAGAAACTCTGCCACGAGTTTCTCAATGCGTTGTTCTGAGTTTTCCATTGAATTCTTTACCTTCGAAAATCAAAGGAGTGCAGACTCGCTTGGATGCGATGCTTACTCCTCAACGCATATCGGTATGCCGCCCACGCAACTCATTACCGGCTTGGATGGATCTGGACACTCGCAATCGCCATCGCATGAAATGGACCCGCATCTTGGCACAAGCGGATCTCCGATGTCTTTCGCCTCGCCAATTGGTTCCACCCACTCGCGAATTTGGGAAGGGGTTGGAATTTGAGTTCCTTGAAACAGAAACTTTCCGCCGTACAAAACCGAAACACGGATCTCGAAAATCGTTCCTGCCACAAATTTGAAGGCTGTCACTCTGTCGTTCAGCATGGCCGCCACGTTGTATTGGGGCCCCTCATCGAAGGAGAGCCGGAAGGTCTTACCCATGTCTTCTAAAATCACAACCACGGTTTTCCGGAAGGGGCCGTAAAACTGGTGAAATAGTTCTCTTTCATGTACTTGCATTTTGTTTTCGCTTTGCTTTTATGGACTAGGTTCGCCAAGCTGTGTCTTTAATTCTGCTAAAGCCTTGGACAAGCGTGTTCGTGCTTCGGAGTAGGTAAGGCCCAGTTTATCAGCCATCTCTTTGACCGTTCGCCCCCCCAAAAAGCAGGTTTCTATGACTGCTCGAGAGAGTGGGTCGAGTCGTTGAATAGCCATTTTCAAGTTAATCACTTCTTCATCTTGCCGGAACCGTTCACTTGGCGAATGATCGCCAAGCGGTTGAAGTTCCAGACGCACATCATTGCGTACAGGTTTGGGTGGACTTCGTTTCTTTGCATGCCGTTTTTCAAGGACGCGAATCATCTCATTTCTTGCTGTCAGGCGAAGCCAAACTCGAAACTGTTGCTTCACGTTCGACGAATTTTCTTGGATTTGAAAGCGGTCCATTTGAACCCAAATTCTGACACACGCCTCTTGAAACAGATCCGATCGGCTTAGATCCACAGTATTCTCGAGCTGAAAATCGAGGCAAACAAAACGAACATCATCTGCAAATTCGGAGAATATCGCCTCGATCGCCGCAGCCTCGCCTTGCTGAGCCTCAGTAAGAATTCGACAAAAATCCAACATTGTTTTTCCGCTACTCACGAGACCACTACTTAAACAGAAATTCCGCCGTACGTTGCGTTGAAAACCGCATTTTCTACGAAAAAGTTTGCTGGGATTCACATTGCGAGCGACGATGTGAAAACTAACAATCCTAACCCGATACGTAAGTGAGGGACTGCGAAATTGTCGCTCGCTTACGCTTACGCTTGGGGTTGGGGTTCTCCATTCTGCCGCATGCCAAATGGCAAGCGGCAAACGATAATTTTCGGACGCTGAATTCGAGAGAATTCAGCGTATTCCTGAATTTCCACAGTATAGCAACATTGATTCCCATCGGTGTGGGTCCAAGGCTCGCAATTATCGCTCACGAGGTTTTCGCATGACCCAATTGCCAATGTCGTCCAAGTAGGTATAGATCACTGGAACGGCCAGCAACGTCAACAACAAGGACAACGTTTGTCCTCCCGATGCGAGCACCGCAATCGAACGGCGCTCCTCCGATCCTGGACCGTTGGCAATGAGCAACGGCAGCAAACCTGCGACGAACGAAATCGTCGTCATCAGAATCGGTCGCAGTCGATCGCGATTGGCTTGCAGGATCGCTTCCCTGCGAGGTATCCCCTTGCGGCGAAGCGCATTGGTACAATCCACCTGCAAAATGGCTGCTTTTTTGACCACGCCGAATAAAACCAAAACGCCTAAGGCTGAGTAAACGTTGAGCGTCTCGTTGCCCAGATACAAACTGATGAGCCCAAACGGAATCGAAAGCGGGAGTGTAAAGAGGATCGTGAAAGGATGCGCTAAGTGTTCGAACTGAGCGGCAAGAACGAGATACATAAAAACAAAGCTCAATAGAAATGTCCATCGGAATTCACTGAGTGTCTTTTCCAGTTCTTTGCCACGCCCCAACACGCGTGTCTCGAATCCTGGTGGCACACCGATTTCGAGGGCCAGGGCGCGAAACGCCTGAACCCGATCCGCTAACGCAAAACCCGTTGAAATGTTGGCACGGATCGAAACCATCCTTTGGCGATCCAGTCGATCAATACGGGCTGGTGCATTTCCGAAATCAAATCGAACGATGTTGTCGATTCGAGTCAGTTTCGATGCGTTGAACATGGATGCGGACTGGGACTCAATGGCCGACACAAGCTTACCCGCCGCCGGATTGGCTCGAACATAGAGCTGGGAAATAGATTCTTTGTCACGACGATCCAGTCCTACCAACCTCAGCTCCACATCGTAGGCATCGTCGATCGTTGCATCGCGATAGCGAGAGACCCGTTCGTCCCCGCCAACTGCGATCCTCAAGGTATCCGCGATCTCTTGGACCGAAACCCCCATCGCTGCCGCTCGTTCCCGATCAATTGAAACCAGCAATTCAGGCTTGTCCAATCGCAAGGTCGAATCCACGTCGACGATACCGGGTATCTCGGTCGCCTTCTTCCGCAACTGCTCACTGAACTCAGAAAGTTTCTTTACATCGGGACCCGTGATAGAAAAATCGATATCGAAATTGGCTCCTTGCCTCAGCGAAGTGAGATTTCGGATGGACACACGGACATCCGAAACCGACTTGAGCAGCTTGCGAATCTCCGCCATCTTTTGCTGTTGGCTAAAATTCCCCACCAGTGCCTTCTGAGGCTTACCTTGAACTAATGCCCATACGAATCGCTCCAGCGAAAACGTCCGTTCGGAAGCGTCCTTGAGCCGAACGAAAATACTGGCATTATTAACGCCGCCAAACCCTCGCGTGCCAACGGTTGCCAACGTCATGACAACCCCATCGACGGTTCTCACTTTGTCTTCGATGACCTGAAGTGCGTCATTCATTCCGAGCAGAGACGTACCCTCCCGGGCATTGACGCTCACTTCAAACTCGGACTCGTCCACATTGGTCGGGATGTAATCCTGTCGCACCCAACCGTACAAAGGAATATTCGCAAGGATAGTTCCTATGCACAAAAGCAACGTCCAGAAACGGTACCTGAGCGCGACGCGAAGCGACGCCATGTAACTCACTTCGATCCAGTGATAGAAGCCCTTTTGACGCGTCGTCTTTTGGTTATGCTTCGACCCGTCGGTGGGTTTCGGTTTCTTCAAAAGCAGACTGCACATCATCGGCGTCAAGGAAAAACTGATGACCATCGAAACCAAGATGGCAACGGTGGCGGTAACCCCGAACTCAAAAAGCATGCGGCCCGTCACGCTCGACAAGAAGGAAACCGGTAAGAAAACGATGACCAGCGAAATGGTCGTGGCTAAAACGGCTAGCCCGATCTCTTTTGTCCCATCGATCGATGCCTGAAACGGATCCATGCCTTGTTCTTCGATGCATCGAAAGACATTTTCCAAAACCACAATCGCGTCATCGATGACGACACCGACCATCAAAACTAGGGCCAACATAGTTACGTTGTTGAGAGTAAAACCAAAAGCCTTCATGAAGGCGAATGTTGCAATGATGGAGGCTGGGATCGCCACCGACGCAATCAACGTAGATCGCCACGAACGCATGAACAGCAACACTGTCAAGCAAGCTAATATCGAGCCGGAGACGAGATGGTTTTCGATCTCATGCAAGGCGGATAAGATGTAACGCGATTGGTCTTGAATAATGGCTACGCGAATATCGTTGGGAAGCAATTGCTCACTGCGTTTCAGGCGTTCTTTGATTCCAGCGATCACGTTGACCGTGTTTTCACCCGATTGCCTCTGCACACTTAAGACCACGGTTGGTTTCCCGTCCAATCGAGCCATCGTGCGAACCTCTTTGGTACCATCGACGACCGTTCCTAGGTCCCCGAGGCGGATCGAGGAACCGCCGACCGTGTCGATCACCAAATCATCAAAGTCCTTGGACTCCGCCACACGACCAAGTGTTCGCAAAGACCGTTCACGCAGACCTTCATCCACACGTCCACCCGGGACTTCGGCGTTTTGCCTAACCAAGGCATCGCGCACTTGAACGATAGAGAGTTGATATGCGGTCAGTCGCTTCGCATCGATATTGACTTTGATGGCTCGTTCGGAAGCACCCGAAATAGAGACTTGACCAACGCCTGGACTGGATTCGATAACGCTTTTCACATAACGGTCCGCTAGCAAATACAATTCGCTTGGCGTTCGCTCGCCGGAGACTGCGATCGACATCACGGGTGAGGAGTCGATGTCCATTTTCTGAACGACTGGCGGGTCAACGGTCCGCGGTAGCCGATTGGTCACGGCGGATACGACATCGCGCACATCTTGGACCGCTGCATCAATGTCGCGAGCGAGCGAAAAAGTGATCAGAACAACCGAGCTGCCGTCCGAAGAGATACTCCGAAGTTCCTCGATCCCCGCCACCGTAGAAACCGCGTCTTCAATGACTTGAGAGATTTCGGATTCGACTTCCTGGGAGGCTGCACCAGGGTAGCCGGTTCGAATGTAGACGGTAGGCAAGTCGGTCTTCGGAAAGCGATCAATCCCAAGCGAGGGGAAAGCAACGACTCCAGCCACCACCATGGCCATTACAAGCATGAGGGCGAAAACAGGTCGCTTCACGCAAATTTCAGCGAGCCAATACAAGGCGAAAACCTAAAGGTAGGAGGCGTAGGAGGCAGGGTGCGACGGTGGGGCAAATGCTATTATCGCGAACAGCGTTCATCTGGATCGCCATTGTACTTGCCCGCGACCGGGTCAGGAATCGAATTTCGCAGCGGATCAAAACTTCAATCTAATTCCGTAGCAAGTACGAATCAGACAAGACCGCTTCGCTACAAGCC
>JANPNA010000378.1:0-5986 GCA_031427235.1 Pirellula sp. | reverse complement strand
CCCTCCTCGGCGATGGTATCCGCGTCGTCAACGATTGCGATCTTGCGCCGTCCGGAATAAGGTTTCATGCGCAGTTCGTAGCACAGTCCCTCGCGCATTCGCCTTTCCCCTTCCCCTACCAGTTGTTCCATGACCAAGCCGGTCTTGTCCGGTCGCCGCGCGACCTCGATCAAGTCGGGGTGGCTGCTGGCATCGATCTGCGCACAGGCTTCGCATCGGCAGCAAGGAGCGAAGGCGGACGGATCACTTCCTGTGCACAACATGGTCTTGGCAATTAAACGGGCGAATGTCCGTTTGCCAATTCCGTCGGGACCGACCATCAAGAACGTGCTGGCCAGTCGATTGTTTTGAATCGCGTTGCGGAACCAAGTTCGCTGCCGCTCGTGACCTAAGAAGCTATTCCAATCCATTGTTCTGTCTATTGGTTATTCGCCAGCGGATCGTAAATGGGGGGCAGCTTGAGCCGTAATCCCTGAACAGTCAGCCAGCCAATGATATCATCCTGGGTCTTTTTTCGCCGACTCTCCGCTTCGATCAATTTGGAAATACCCGGCGATGTGAAATCCGAATCGTCCCGTTCTGATTTTTTGAAGTTTCGACGAATTTGATTTTCGATCATGAGTGACGCTGCCGATTGCCGATCGAATTGGCTTGAACCATTGAATTCCTTCCGGTTATTCGTCCAGCCTTCTTTTAGGGCCTGATCCATCGTGGAAGCTTCAATGGCTTCGGTCAGTTGCTCGTATCGCGGCCCTAGTTCTTGAGATGCGGTTGGCCAGAGCGATCGCGATTCCTCTAACCGGGCCATGATGGTCTGAAAGCGACGGGCCATCGCAAACGTGACTCCACCTAGGACAACGAGCGCCACTACGAACGGAAGCACAAACCACTTGCCAGGAATTCCGCCAGGGTGTTTGTTGCTCTTCGGGAGAGTATCGTCCATGTTGGAAGAACTGGGTTGGTGAAAGTGGTGCTCGACACTCCGTGTCGAGAATCTCGGCACGGAGCGCCGTGGTGCTGACCATCTAGAGGTATGGTAAAAATCCCCCGAGATAAACTCGGGGGCATTTGCATGCCGTCGGCTTTATGCCGAGGGTTCTGACCTTTTGTTCTAGAGGTATGGTAAAAATCCCCCGAGATAAACTCGGGGGCATTTGCATGCCGTCGGCTTTATGCCGAGGGTTCTGACCTTTTGTTCTAGGCGGTCGCAGCCTTACCACCGTGGATCTCGTATTTTTCCAGTCGGGACATTTCTTCAGACACGCTGCTGCCGTCCGGCGTCTCGTCCGACTTGATGTTGAACCAGTCTTCATCGAATTTGATCCAACCGGCTTCACCACGTGCCCCACGTTTCATAGCCACGTTGGTAGTCAATGCGATGACCGCGTCTGCCATGGCCACTTCCGGGTGGCACTTGGGTCGGTTGGCTGGATCTGGGTTGCGAATGCAATAAGCCCAATGTTCGATCTCTTCCGTGTAGCCTTTGCTTGGAGGTCCACCGGATAAGGCAGCCTTGGCGATAGGAGCAGCCGCCCCACCGCTGGCTTGCGTATCGAGGGCGTAGCCACCTTTGGTCGACTTCACGCCAGCCGACGCGGCAGTATCCGAGCCAGCGTACAGCATGACTTCTTTTTCTTGGTCGATGATCATTGTTCCCTTGGTGCCCAAGACGACTTCGCCGTAGCCACCAAATCCATTGCCGTTGATCGACGAGTAGTTGACCACGATTTTCTTGTTGGGATCTTCGTTGTAGGAAGGGATCTTTTTAACGTTAGGGATTTTGTAGCCTGCGTCAAAGGTTTCGCTGTAGTCCGGTCCTGGGAACTCGAATGAGCAATAGACGTGATCGTCTGCATCCCGGTCGGCTGGGAAAATGTGTCGTCCGCCAACGGCATGTACCGTGAGAGGATGGGCTTTCTTTCCGTCGGATCTCAACGCGCTGCAGAAAATCGTGGACGCATCCAATTGGTGACTACCGAGCTCGGCCATGAGACCACCGCCAGTTCGATCAAAGGTTCGCCAACGAACCAGCTCTTCGATCGCGGTTCGCGTATAGCTACCCATTTGTTTTTCAAGATATCCGAATCTGGCAGCATCGACGATATCTTTCGTCCACGCGGCCCATTGAGCGACCTTTTTCAAGAGCAGATCTTTTTCGGCGGGGCTGGTCGCTTTGGCCAAATCTTTTTCGAATTTATCCAATTCCGTTTCAATTTTGCCTGGCTTTCCGCCTTCCACTCCAGGCAATGGTGGCTGCCAAGAGTCTTTGCCGGGTAGATTGCCACGGTGCC
Organism: Pirellula sp.; assembly: GCA_031427235.1. Classification (GTDB taxonomy): domain Bacteria; phylum Planctomycetota; class Planctomycetia; order Pirellulales; family Pirellulaceae; genus JBKCUI01. The sequence goes on along the minus strand of JANPNA010000378.1, from coordinate 3,695 downwards.
ATTGAGCACGGATATGATGCAGTTGGCCAATCATGCCCCAGCGAAGCATATGGACGGCATTGTCATATAGGACGCTGTAATGCCGTTGGTGACCGGTAGCACAATGGATTGGGTTGCCAGCGACATCGTTCTTCATTCCAGACACTCTCGCCATAACCTTGCACTGGGCTACGTTGTGGGCCATCAGTTTTTCGGTCAATACGTGCTTCTTTCGCATCATCGCTTGAACAGCGATTGGCGCGTGCAGGTGAAGCGGCAATGCGATGATGACTCCCTCGATCGAATCGTCATCCAGCAATGCTTCCATGCCACCATTGTCCGCATCGTAAACCTTGACGTTTTTCCGAGCTTCAGCCTCGCTCGCATACTTGTATTGCTTGATCAAGCCTGGTCGGGCCGCGTTTGCTGCGGGCGAGGACCAGTCGCCATGGAATGCACGATAGATGCTGTAAGGTCGAATGTCCGCAATTGCGACCACCTGAACATAATCAGGCGTGCAACCACCGATCAAAACGTTTCCTTCATCGCCGGTACCGATGATTCCGATGCGAACTGGGTTCTTGACCTTTTCATAGCCGAAGTACATCGCACCCAAACCGCCACCGGATACGGCCCCGGCAGCGACGATGCCTTGCATAAATTCGCGGCGCGTGAAGCCGACCGCTTCATCGAAATTGTTTTTACCGGTCGTGCGGTCTTCTGGACTTAGAGGGGTCATTTTGAATACTCCTATCGTGAACGGATAGTTAAGGTTTTTTGTTTTGAATGAATGGTAAGTGACAGGTGCTCCATCAACAACTAGTGCTTTGCGACAGCTTGATTTTAGAGGTAGTGGATCTTGATAAAGATCCGGCGGGATTCGGATCTTTAACAAGATCCACTACGATCAACCCTAATTCTCAGTTATAGCAAAGCACTAGTCATTAGAAGCCTTTTTATTGCGATTCCAAAAACTCCAGGGCAAAAAGTCCAATCCAGCGTATCGCCCAGCGTCGGAAAACGCCAGAAAGAAACAACCAAGCATTTCGATGGCTTGATAGTAGGTCGGCTGAGAGCCATGACTGCCTGGAAACTGCGTCAATACAACGGACGCCAGGAAAATTCCAGCCGCCAATCCGGCAAGCGGAGTCAGGAGCCCAAACATTAACAAGATCCCGACACTCATATCGAAGATAGGCAGGTACTTATCGATCAGTTTCACGTCGATGGGCGAATCACCAGGTAACTTGAAACTTGCATACACCGTCTTCTTGTCGACGGTTGACTGCTGTTCGGTTGCGAGCTTGTTGATTCGTTGTTCTAGTTCAGCGCTGATTTTGTCGATGTCGTTCAATGCCGGTTTGGCGAGCGCCTTCCATTTTGTTTCGATGTCGTCCCGTTGCTTGCGCATGGACGCAACATTCGTTCGCATTTCGTCGCGTTCCAAAGCAGCGATTCGGGCCATGCCGCTTTTGTACTCTTCGATGTCGGCTTTGTACGTTTCGTAGGTTTCGACAAGCAGTTTGCGAGCGTCTTCTAGTATTTTCTTAGATTCTTCTTTTTGCTCTTCGGTGAATTTGTACAAGCTAACCGCTTCGGCTGCGAAGCCATCGTAGGCTTCTTTTAGTGCACCGCTTTTGTACTCATTTTTCGCTTCGGGTTTGCTTTTGTCCTTACCGCTGTCCAATCGAATGGCGCCATCGAAATCAGGGACCAACGACTGGAACCGTTTGGCCAGTGGACCTTTGGCCGAGGACAAAAACCCTATCGACGAAAACCCACCTTCACGTACTTTTGCCGTACCCTCCATAAAAAAATGAAAGCCGATGACAAACCGGAGTAGGACCAAGGCGATAATGGCACAGTAACCGAGTCGAGCGTTGCGAAGGAGCATAGGGTGGGGTTGTAATTAATGGTCGTTTTGGAGGGACCGCAGTAAATCACCTGGAGGTTACCGCGAAATAAAAGCCGCCATTCACAGAGTATGTTCCAAATTCGCGCATCAGCCAAGTCTCTTTCGCCATTCAACCGCGGATAGCTGCCTCTTTAGGCGTGCGGCAATGTGAAAACTACCAATCATAACCCGATACGTAAGTGAGGGATCTGCGAAATTGTCCCTTGCTTACGCTTCGGGTTGCGTGCAAAGTGAAAATGGAGAGGCGATTTGGGAGCTTTCGGCATGCAATTCAAAATAACGGTTGCTATTCTCTAAGGGGAGCGACAAACTAAATTATCGCCTTTTGCTCCGCAAAAGTGCGTTAGCGCGGCGCACTTTCGCGGAGCGAAAGGCGACAGTACTTCCCAATCTAACCCTTCGGCGATCTTCAATGCAGCAGTTCGTCCCCTGCACTGGTTGCGGCAACCAGGTTCTTACTCCTGAATTTCCAGACGGAATGCATGTACCTCAAGCCCTCACCTGTAAAACATGCGGCCAAGAATTCCCTTGGGACCCTGGCATTTTGGACGATGGAAATGCAATCACGAAATTCTCTATCATCGACACGGCGGAAATCCCCCCAACGGACACCGATATCGAATCCGCGGAGTTGGATTCCCTTGCATTTGAGACCCCTGAATCGCCCAAAGAGGCGTTGGCCGAGAGTAGCGAGCCAGCTCTGGAACTTGAACTAGAACTTGAACTTGACGAGTCAGAAGAAGTCAAAGAGGCAGGTTTCACGGAAGTAAAAAGTTCAGAGCAGCCATCGGCCCATGACTGGAGCGTCCTTGGCCCCCCCATAAAACGCAGAAGAAATCAAGAAGTCTCAGCTATTCGTAAGATCCTCCCACCTGTCCTAGGTGGTTTGGCCGCGTTTCCAATCGCAACCTTGATCATGTGGTACGGTTTCGGAAAGGACCTCGGTTCGACAGGACCGACTGTCGCTCAATACGTTCCTTGGATAGTGCCACAAAAATTGCGAAACTCCCCGTGGCAGTATTCTGATCAAGGCTCCCGCGGGAACAGTTCCTCGGCGCAGCGATCGCAGCGTTCCGCACCGCAGCCTCGTGCCAGTTTTCCGTCTCTCAATCGCGAAAACCTGGTTGCCAAATCATCCATCTCGGAAACGATTGTAAAACTTCGGACTCTTCAAGAAGAATGGAACAACATTCCGATGTCGGATAACGCCAAAATGGTCAAAATGGTCGGAAATTACTACTCGGAAATGAGACGCTTGTCCGAACAATCGGCGGAGCTGAAAGGAAGATCGGCAAGCGTGTGGAGGAAAGAGCTGGAGTCTATTTCGAGGGAGGTTCTTTCACATCCGCATATCCCCAGAGCATTACAACGCGGCGCTATTGGTAAGTTGCCTGGCGTTCCAGTTTCTAGCCTCGATGATTTCATTGCGACTGTGATCACTATCGGGGACGACAACGAACCGATGCCAAACACATCTTGGATCCTCCAGGAAAAATGGTCGTCTGGCACCATAGACATCCGAATTGAAATACTGCCTGGTGCATGGCGTGCAGGTTCCACAATGCTTCCAGCCACATGTTTAGTACTCGGAAAATTGGTCGCAAGCGAAACTTCAGAAATGGACCCATCGACGGGTGAAGCAATTCCAACAACCGTCGTTCTCAAAGTTCATTCGCTGCTGCCCAAGTAGTAATCGCTGCGAAAATCGCGATTTATTTACAACGGAGAGCCAAGGCCTGTTCGGCTTGTTTGTAGCCTTCAATTATCGCCCCGCTGGGATGAACCCAGCGGTAGCGAAAAC
>JANPNA010000377.1:0-55569 GCA_031427235.1 Pirellula sp. | reverse complement strand
AAGTACCGGCGGCTAGCGTCGTCGGCTCAGTTAGTAGACCACTATCTGCTTGCGTTACCGCTTGAAACAACTCGGAAAACCGTTTGATAATCGACGAATCCGTCCACATTGCGGACAATTTCACTTGGCTCGGATCGGCGTTAGTCGCTCCATGAAGTGGTTCACCCGTTTCGAGAGTCGGGGCATTGCCCTGCGACTGCGAACTTGGCACTCCGCGGCCAAGAACCGAAATGGTTGTATGCGCACCTGCCACCTGTTCCATCGGAATTTCCGATGTGAAAACGTTCCGGGTTCGGTCCAGCAACCATCCGGCGTGCGCGCTATCTCCATGTATCCACAGATAAGTCACTCCGACGTTCATGCCCGCTGGCGCATCGACCAGTATGAGCAGGTTTCTATTGGCGACTAGATAGTCCACATCGCCGACGGCAAGCGACTCGTTAGATACATGAATGGTTGGTTGACCAACTAAGGTACAGACGCCCGTGGCGAGCGCAGTCGGCTCATTGACACATTCGAAAACGGCCACGAGGCCCGTCGGCTCATGGGGAATGTTGATGACAGTATACGTGGCCAGCAATCCTTCGTAGCTTTTGTGCAGTTGGATGCTGAAGGCATTGAGCGTCTCGATTTCGCCAAGGTGCGATTCGAGGGACCAACTGCCGTTCAACGAACTACTTGACTTGTTATCCAGAGAGTCGGTCGCATCAGCCTGTTTTGCCACTGCGATCGAGAGGGTTTCCAATAGGGATTCGCCACGATCGAAGTTGGCTAGATCGCAACCGTAAACCTGCGTATTGCCATTCTCATCCAGTCGCATTCCCCAATGCTGAAGCTCAACATTGGCATTGTGTCCATCTCCGTAGTAGACCCAGTGAGATCCGAACCGGTCTGTCCCGTCGGTACCGTGCAAGACGACATGAATGCCCCCGGGGTCGGTGAGCCTCAAGTCCGTCAAGGCGTAGACGATGCTATCAAACTTATCCAGGGCTTTATTTATCCAAACGGAATCTCGCAATGCGAGATAACAATAAGTCGCCCTCTTAAGTAGTTTGAAATCCATTTTGAATCGCTAAGGAGCCTTAGGTCGCAAATCCGTGCGATCGGAACCGGGACAAAAAAGCCGTTTCTATTCCGTTGATACCCTACCTGACTATTTGGACTGGGGAGGAGGGTTGGGATAGATAAACCTTGCCAATCGGATGGTGATTGGCCGATTGGACAGTTTGGAGGGATGGGGAAGGTGGAAGGAGTGGGGGAATGGACAGATTCCGCTATCGCATCGGAACTACCGAATTGCTATGGTTGAAGTGCGACCCGCTTTGTTGTTGAATAATTGACTTTTGCAATTCAGGCTGTTGGGTCGCCAGGAGTGAATAGTCCATGGCCCGATCGAGAAGGCGAACTAGCCGACGCACAACAACGCAACGCGCTGCTGGGCTCATCGCGCTCGCATTGCCCGCCCCTGTGCAACGGGTGGCGGATACCCGAATCGGTTCGTTGATTATGCTGGTTGGTGTTCCAGCCATGGCCGTCTTTGGATTGCTGAACGTCACCTGGGTAGATGGATTTCCCACTTTCACCTTCAATCGCAACAAAGCGGCTGAATTGAGAAGTGTCGCGAGCCAGCATTTGAACAACCTTGAGCATCAAGCCGCATCACAAAACTGGAGGCAATCCACCGTGGATTTTCTGCATGCTGCTCAGGGGCCTAACCACGAACATCGTTTTCCAACCTTGCCGGCGACGCAGCTTCAAGCTTCCAGCCCAGCCTACGATTGGCAGCAGCAACAATTGCGTCAACAACAGTACCCGCAGCAGTATCAGCAGCAGCAGTATCAGCAGCAGCAGCAGCAGTATCAGCAGCCGCAGTATCAGCTACCGCAATATCAGGCACCGCAATATCAGGCACCGCAATATCAGGCACCGCAATATCAGGCACCGCAATATCCATCGCAACCTCCGCATCAACTATGGCAAGCCAATGGAAGCCAACAGGCCAATCAAGGGAATTATGCGCCGGCATATGGTCAATCGCAAGTTCAGCCATATGGCTATCCGGCACCGCTGAAAAACAATAGTTACCCGTTACCTTCGACGAGCAGCAATGGACAATCGCCCTACAACACTCAAAGCGGGCAATTGGGGCGGTATTAAGACTTTCTCGGCGAACCCAAAGCTCAAAACAAGCTTGGATCAATTCCGTCGTGGAATAATTGAGGACAATTGTTCTACAATGATTACGACGTTGGATTGCAATCCAACAGGTCGACTGCAAAAATGGATGCTTCTACCAACATCCATGGCCCTTGAGAAACACAACATGAGCATCCGAATCACCCGTTCGATGATTCTGCAACGTTCCATGCTCTACCAAGCGGCCGTCGCAGTTCTCTTGTTTATCGCACAGAACGCTGTATTTGCTGTCGACGTCGAATACCAACGCGAAGTCAAACCGATCTTAACAAAATACTGTGTCGGCTGTCACAATGAAAAGGACAATGAGTCCGAAGTTCAATTGCAGTCGCTCGCGAATATCTTCAAAGGGGGCCCAAAAGGGGCCATTGTGGTCGCAAACAATGCATCCGAATCGGCCTTGATCAAGGTGATGCTTGGAACCAAAGAACCCAAAATGCCTCCGGAGGATTCACCGCAACCAACTTCGGCGGAGATAGCCGTTATTCGGAAATGGATTGAGCAAGGTGCCAAGGGAAGCGATGCGCCCCTTCCTTTAAAAGCCAGATTGAGCGTCAACGCTATTCCGACAACCTACAAAGGGCTGATGCCAATCACCGCATTAGGGAAGACTGGAAACGAGCAGTTGTTAGTCGGACGATTCAATTCGGTTTACTTCAAGCAAGATCAATGGAGCGAGCCGCTGCCATTTGACATCATCGGGAAAGTGACCCAGATTCGAACAACCTACGACGGGCGATTCACGGTGATCGCTTCGGGTATTCCTGGCGTGGGGGGGCAAGCTACGATTCTTAAAAACGAAAATGGAACTGCCAGGCCGACATGGCTACGTGCGGTGGAGGGACATCAGGACACGCTTTGCACAGCGGTCTTGAGTCCTGATGCCAAAATCCTCGCGACGGGTGGCTACGACCGCATGATCCTATTATGGAGCATAGAAGACGGAAAACTATTGCGAAAACTGACCGGACACAATGGGGCTATTTACGATTTGGATTTTGATGCGACAGGTCAGATTCTGGCGTCGGCGAGCGCCGATGAAACCATAAAAATCTGGCGAGTGGATTCTGGCGAACGACTCGACACCTTTGGACAATGCGAAGCGGAACAATTTGCTGTTCGATTCGACTCGCCGCGAAATCGTGTTTTGGCGGCGGGTGCGGATCGACGCGTTCGCGTTTGGAAATTGCTTTCCCTGGACAAGCCATCCGTGAGTCCAATGTTACACTCGACTTTTGCGCATGAAGGATCCGTAACTCAATTGGCACTGTCCAAGAACGGTCGCTTCCTAGCCACAGCGAGCGAGGACAAGACGGTAAAACTCTGGGAAGCCCAGGATATGTCTCCCCTGGGGCAACTCGGCACGGTCGATGAAGTTCCCTCGGGACTGCTGTGGAACGCGAATCAGACAGCCCTAACAGTCAGTTCGCTAGGTGGCCATATCGCATCGTTGGATGCGGCAGCTTTCATGCTAAAAGTGCCTTCCACCGCAACCCCGAAGCTAGCCGCTGTGATGGGTGCTGATAAGCGAGAGTCGAGCGCTGCAACCTTGAAAATCGACGAAGCCACCGGTCGGCATTCTATTGCAACATCGCAAAGAATCTCAGGTTCTTGCGAAATCAACGCAGTTCTAACACGAGACGACATGTCGGGTGAGTCTCCTGGCGATTGGTACTCCTTCAACGCAAAAGCTGGCGAACCCTGGGTGGTCGAAATCGATGCGAGTAGAAATGGTTCGCCGATGGATAGCCTCATCGATATCCTTGAACAAAAAGGTGAACCCATCGTTCGGACTCGACTTCAAGCTACCCGAGAAACCTATTTCACGTTCCGCGGCAAGGACTCTACCAATGCAGACGATTTTCGTTTGCACCGGTGGGAAGACATGGAGCTAAATGAATTGCTGTATGCAGGGGGTGAAGTGGTCAAGTTATGGCTTTACCCTCGCGGTCCGGATTCTGGCTTTAAAGTCTATCCGGGGGTAGGAAGTCGATTTACCTATTTTGATACAACTGCGACCACGCACGCGCTTAATGAGCCAGCCTGGATCGTTCGCCAGCTCGCCGATGGCGAACCGGCGGTACCCAATGGATTGCCCGTTTTTCCAATTTACTACTCGAATGATGACGAGGCCTCTCGCCAGTTGGGAAAGGATAGCCAAATCACGTTCACTGCCAAGTCCGATGGCCAGTATTTGATCCGCGTCCGCGATACGCGCGGCCAGTCTGGGGACAATTACAAATACAAACTCACTCTTCGAAGTCCGATGCCACGATACAAGCTCCGGGCTGAACAGAAGGAGATCACCTTGAGACCAAGCGTCGGCACAGAATTTGATATCGCCGTAAATCGATTCGAAGGATGCGATGGAGAAGTCGACATCACGCTCGAAGGGGTCCCTGAAGGAATCCTTGTTACGCAGCCGTTGACTATCCAGGCAGGACAATCTCGCGCGACGGCGGCGTTGCATCTTCCAGCAAGTCTAGCCACTACGATAAAGGAATTTACAGTTCAGATCTCCAGCCAATGTAAGATGGGCGATCGTACGATCATGGATGGAGAGAAGGTTCAGTTACTGGTAAAGATTAGCGATAAGCCTGCAATGCCCTTGAAAGTGGTTGCGAAAAATCAAAGCCCGGATGCACCCGCAATTTCGGAGCTTGAAATACGCGCAGGCCAAACGGTTTCCGCTAACTTGGTGATCGAGCGAGGGGAGAACAAGGGAGATATTTCCTTTGGTGGGGACGATAGTGGTCGCAATCTGCCGCACGGTTGCTACGTGGACAACATCGGTCTGAGTGGTCTACTGATCCCAGCAGGACAGTCGGTTCGTGAGGTATTCATCACCGCGGCCCCGTGGGTCTCAACTCAAACGCGGCTGTTCCATTTACGGGCCAAAGTCGATGGCAACCCAACCACACTCCCCATTCGGATCCGCGTGGTAGGGGAATAGGGCATGCGCAACGTCGCGCGGAATCGTTACTACCTGCTTCTTGCCTGCCGTCGAATCGACCTTAGAAAATCGCAAGCTGGAAGCTTACGCCACTTTAGGAGACAATCGCAAGCTGGAAGCTTACGCCACTTTGCAAACCCAAATCTAATCTGGACAAAGCATTAGCCCCTAAGCGACTCCAGCGGTTTGAAACGCATGGCGGACAGGGCCGGAATGAGGCCGCCGAAGAAGCCCATCATCATGCTGAGCATCAAGCCGATGCCTAGAACACCCCAGTCCACAACAATGCGAAAGACAACCGCTTTGCCACCTGGGCCATTACCGCTGCCCACAATACTGGTTACTTTGTATCCATTAAACAAATAGCCAATTAGGCAGCCGACCAGCCCGCCTAGCAGGGCGATCAAGAGCGATTCTAGCAGGAAGCTAACCAAGATTCGCCATCGACTAAAACCCAACAATCGGAGCATTCCAATGTCGCGCACACGTTGGCTGATTGCCGCAAACATGGTGTTCATTACGCCCATCACACCACCGAACGCCATAACCGCAGCTACAACTATGGTCCCAACCAACAACTGCAAATTAGTCTGACTGAGCGATTTAAAGTAATTGGTTTCTGTCATCGCATTCACCTGCGACTTTTCAAATGCATTGGCCGGGTCTTTGCCGCTGAAGTAATCCTCCAGTTTCTGAGCGTCTTCTTTGCTTTTCGCTCGCAGAACCAGTGTGGTGTAGTTTGACTTGCCTAGCAATGGTCCAATGACACTCTGCTTGGCCCATACCTCAGAATCAAAGGTCGTTCCTTCGGTCTTCATGATTCCGGTTACCAGCAGCTCTCGGGTGTCCAACTGGATGGTGTCACCCACTTCCAAAGACTCAGGATTCTTTGCTGTGCGACGGGTTGCTTCGGATCGATCCGATCCAAGCCCTCGCGCAATGCCCTCCCCAAGCACAACTTCGACTTGCGGTTGTTTATTAGGATCATCCGAGGACCTAACGCCCGCCTCCGAGAACCAGTTGCCACCCGGAAATAATTCAAAATCATGTACTTTGGCAGACAAGCGTGGATCATAAAGTCCTCGCATCTGCAGCAACCTACGGGTAGGGCTATTGGGCTGTGGTTCGGCAATGGGAAGGCTTACCACTAGATAGACTTCTCTACTACTTAAGGGTTCGTCGTTAAAACGGACAACTCCGTCCTGTTGCGCGATGTCTCCCATGTTTTCGAATGGCAAATTACTTATCCCCTCATCCGTAGCCCCTTGCGAGAGGACAATTATGTTTTCCGGATTACCGCTCGACTTCGTCAATTTCTTAAGACCATTAATAAACCCCATCATGAAGGTCAAGACGCCGATCACCATCGTAAACGCAACAGCGGTCAATAGCGTCGTCCTATAGCGCACGATCAAATTACGAATGTTGTAGCCGATCGGGATGCGAGCCACATAAACGAACAACATCATCAGTGCCATGAAAGCAAAGGAAATGGGTATTAGTAACCACGCGTACAAATCCATGTATTCCGTTACTAAATCTATATAGGCTTTCATTGGCATCACTTATGGAATTCGACCAAGAACAAATACGTTACGCAACCTTGGAAAAAACATCTACCACTTTGATCGATCGCGTCGACAATGCGGGCAGAATGCTGCCAGCAAAAGACGTTACAAATCCAATCGCCGCTCCCCACCAAAGTGCCCCGTCCAACACTGGGAAACTAGAAAAGAACGCGATCGGGAACGGTATACCGCCGATAATTCGATTCACAAAGAAGTAAGTGCCGATAGAACTAATCGAACCAGCCACGACTCCTAGAAGAATTGCTTCGCCCAGTACCAAGAACATAATCTGGTTTGGCTGAAAACCTATCACCTTTAAGATCGCCATCTCTTTGCGACGTTCACGGACGCTTATACTGATCGCATTCGAAATCACTACGGTCAAGGTCGCAATAATGGACGGGGCCAAAATCCAACGAAAAATGGTCAACAAGTCTTTGTATGCAGCAAGAAAATTCGACACACCCGAGGAGGCAGTCTCAATCTTGACCGGTGGCGTTGCGAACATAGGAGAATTATCTATCTGGCCGCTTACTTTCGTGAATGTTTCTTTATTTGGGACCTTAACCCAGACTAGGTTCATCGTCTTATTCGCTAACGGATGCGGTTTTCCTTTACTTGCCTTGTAAGCATCCAGAGAGGCGTTCAAGTAGTCGCGGTTGATAATTGTGTTGTTGTCATTTCGCCCTAGTGGAAGAGTACCAACAATCTCACATTCCAGTTCCAAGTCGCGGTAATTCGTTCCGAATATTTTAATTCGGTCTCCTACCCTTTTTTCGAGAGCGGCTAGCCGTTTTTGTCCAACAATAATCCCTTGCCGATTCATCTCCATCTTTTGAATGGCTTCGTTTAACTCTGCTCGCGGACCTGGTTGCAACGAGTCCAATTCGTCCATCATCGTGAGCAGTTTTCGCGGCTCCATGCAAAATGCGAAAACAAACGTTTTGAGACTGAATCCTTTGCCTTTTTCCGTCGAACCGATGAAGAATTGCCAAGTCATCGAGTCCATCGGTTTCACGTCGGTGTCTTCACGCGCGGCTCCGTTTTCGAGCGTCGTTGCATACGCGAAAGGCATCTGGCTAGGGATGCTCCATTTTTCCGTGACAATTCCCTTGAAATTGCTGGTCTTCTCAGAAGTGGCCACGTCTAAGAAACCCAGGATTGACCAAATAAGGGTGATCACAAATACGAGAACCATGACCCCCGCACTGGTCAACATGGACCGAAGCAGGTTGCGCCGAAGGTTCTTGAAAATCAACAGGAAGAATTTCATTTTTGGTTCCTAACCCGCTTCGTAGAGTGCTTCGTCGGGTTGATCCACAAGTCGCCCCTTGTCGAGGTGTTGAATTCGATCTGCGCGACGTGCAGCCCGAATATCGTGGGTCACCATTAAGATGGTCTTATTGAGAGAATGTTGCAAAATCCCTAGCAGATCCAGAATCTCGTGAGCCGACTTGGCATCCAAGTCACCGGTTGGTTCGTCCGCCACGATCAGAGTTGGATCGGTAACAATCGCGCGAGCGATACCGACACGCTGCTGCTGGCCTCCTGAAAGTTGGCTAGGCAAATGCGAGTTTCGATCGTTGAGCCCTACCAGCTCGAGCGCCGTCATGACTTGCTCGCGTCGCTTCTTTGCACTCAGAGGTAAAAGCAACAAAGGCAGTTCGACGTTTTCAAAGGCCGAGAGGACGGGTAGAAGGTGATAGAACTGAAAGACAAACCCAACGTGCTCATTCCGCCAACGTGCGAGTTGGGCCTCGGTCATCGTCGACACGCATCGATCTCCAACCCAGATTTCACCCTCGCTGGGTGTGTCCAAACCAGCAATGAGATTGAGCAGCGTTGTCTTGCCTGAACCGCTAGGTCCCATCAGAGCTAGAAATTGCCCCTCCGGTACTTCGAGATCCAGTTCATTGAGGACGTTGACTCGCTCGGATCCTCGTTTGAAATACCGGGATACGTGCGACACGCGAACAATAGGATTAGCAGTCACTCGTTTTGCACCTTGGTAATGGACTGGGAGTTTTGTTACTGTTTGGAAATACTAAAGAAGACAACGATTGCGCTCATTTCTGGCTTAAGGTATACCCCTTGTTCTTCTTCTGGAACTCGGACAGCCACCCGGACGGGTACGGCGCCTTTGGCTCGGTCGGCAATCGGCATCAATCGAGAAACGGTTCCTTGGTAAACGCGTTTCGGGAACGCTTCCGATCGGACTTCGCATTGCTGGTTAACAAACACCTTTGATACATCGCGCTCCTGGATATTCAATTCGATTTCCAAGTCGGACAAATCGGCAATATCGCAAACGCTGGTAGATCCACTGAAAGCTACTGGGTTCACGAGGTTTCCTTCTTCGGCATTCTTTTTCAAGATCGTGCCGGAGATCGGGGCCCGCAGGGTGCAATTCTCAAGTCGCCACAGAGACTTGGTCAAGTTGGCTTCCGCCTGGATCACAGCGGCCTTGGCCATCGCGATGCGTTCCTTGCGGGGTCCCTCTTTCATCATGTCGAGCGATTGACGTAGTTTTTCGATGCGTTTGCGGGTACTTAAGAAACTGCTTTGCGATTGTTCAAATTCGGTCATGGACACGGAATTCGTTTTCAGTGCTTCCTTCATTCGCTTGAATTGCGATTCAAGTTGCGAGACGATCTCCTCCTGTTCTTGAAGGTCTGCCATTGCGCCCGCAATTTCCTGTGGTCGAGCTCCTGTTTCCAGTTCTGATAACTCGGCCTTGTTTCGCATCAGAATACCGCGAGTCTGTTCAGCATCCGCTTGGTACTCCAATCGTTCTATCTCAGCCAGGATATCCCCTTTGACCACTCGGCGTCCTTCTTCGATGTTGAGGCTCATGATTCGCCCGCTGACTTGCGGACTCACCAAAACCTGATGCTTGGCAATGACGTAGCCCCGCGATTCAAGGGCGATAGGATTCGATGAGGGTTGCTTTTCGGAGCCAGTTGCCGGACTGGAGGAAGGGCGGGAAGCATTCGGGGGCGTTGTCGAAACGGCTGAATTATCCGTTGGCTCACGCGTGGACGAATCGGCAGGATTAAGATTTGTCGGCTGGTTCGTAGCCTCTGACGAAGGTTTTTGAAAACCAATCGAGGCCATCAATTGATCATCGCGATACGCCAACCAAACACACAAGGAAGCAAACACGATCGATATCAACCATGGAAACCAACCGCTTGGGCTTTGATGATCGAGCCTGTCCTCTTTGGCAATTCTCAAGGAACGTACGCGTTCGTCCATAGACGGCGCTTGCTCCTTCTTTGGATCTTTGTCCTTCAAAGACAACGACGGAGTGTTTTGAGAACTCAAGGGAAACCCAATCCAAAACCAAAGGTTACATTGATCGCATTCAGAAGTGATTATAGTACGCATTCGCCCGTCGTGGTATACGCTCCAGGAAACCAATTGGATTCCATGTCAACCATCTTTTTGTGGCTGAGCGAGGCCCTCGCTCGTAGTGTAGAACGGCACTCCGTGCCGTTTTTCTCGGCACGGAGTGCCGAGCTACTCTTTGTCGCACCCCATCCCTCGAGCTAAATACCCGTCACTCGCCTTACGTCGCGAGGCTGGCGTACTTCTTGGAAAGCATATTTCTAGGCCAAGCGAATCCTAATCCTTTGCCTTCGAGGAGTTCCGTTGGGACGACACCCCCGAGGATATGAAACATAGGGCGATAGAGTGACTCCCAGTCTTTGTTTCCGGCTGGGCAATACTGCCGGCCATTGCCCTCGACCGCCGTCACGCCCGAGATTCGGGAAGCCAACGCGGCCGACGTCAGAAAGGACGCGCCAACGCACGTTAAATCTTGGACATAGATTTTCATGCCGTAGTGTTTGGCCGCAGCAGAAAACAAAAGCGAATCGCTGATTCCTTTGCAAGCCTTGATCGCAATCCCAGAATAGCCCTGTTGCTTGGCAAACATCAGCGAATCGAGGTCGGTCAGCGACTCGTCGATAACGACTGGTTTGAGCCGACTCACTCGGTGCATCGTAACCTCTTTTCTCGCCCGCAAATCGCGTTGCATCGGTTGTTCGATGTAATGAAGCTTTTGTGTCGAATCCTTGGACAACCGATCCAGCCGTTCTAGGAAATCGATGACGTAATCTTCGTTTTCGCAAGCTTCGTTAAAATCGATCGAGTAGGACCATTCGCGAGTCGGAGCGCATCGCATGGCGATGCGATCGATTTCAAATACGCGTCCGACATCTGCGTCCAAATCTTGTCCGGTGATTTTTACTTTTAGGTGGGAGAGCTGCTGTTTGTTGATCCATTCCTCGAGAGTCTCAGGCAGGCCGTCGCCGACTTTTCGATTCAGGTCGGCTGCCGACAGAGGATCGAGCGAGCCAACCAAATGATACAAATTCAACGTGGACGAGGGTTTCGACAGTATCGCTTCGGTGAAATGTTTGCCCACAAAATCCTCGCCCAACCAAGGCGAAAGGTCGGAGCCGATGATCTCTGGCGTGAGCAAATTAAAGCTGTTGGTATTGTGAAGTCGCCCAAAGGCGTCGTGCAAAGCAATGTCGGTACTCGACATTGCCAAGGCAACCGCCAAATCCGGAATTGGCTCAGTTAGCTTCATGGCGGTTGCCAGCTCTACGGCCTGTTGTTTGGCAATCACCTTGAGCTGCGTCGCCAAAGCGATCGGGTGGCTGGCCGGGTCCAAGCTGGTGGCTGCCTGTGCAATCTTCTCTGCCAATCCGATGACAATGCGTAAAACTTGCTCTGGCGTCAGGATCTTGCTGGGCCAAGCCCATGCCGTTCCCATGGTCATTTCGCCCATACCGTAGGCGATTTTCTTTTTGGTTTTGTCTTCCATCGTCAGCGTGGTACGAAAGACCGTAACATCCTTGACCACGCGGCCACCGAATTTCAACGGCGATCGGTAGATAAAGGGGAATTTCTCGAATTCGACTTCGGTTACGGTAATCTTTGAGTTCTTCGACATGATAAGCAGGGTAAGACAGCCAATGGAGGAGAGCGGTGGGTCCGAGGGATAGCATAAGGCGCAGGAATACCGTTTCGAAACCCCTAATGCTAGGAAATTCCGGCCTAGACGCAATTCACTCAAAAACGTACAAGTCCAGGTTGGGTACCTGTTTTGCCGTGTCAGCCCAATCAACCAAACTCATGTCCAGCGCATCCGATCAGCGAATTCGGCACGTAGCTATCGTGCTTCAGAGCTTAGATGCCGCAACCTCGCGCGGCCTGTTAGGTCAGCTTCCCCCTACGCAAAGCAAGCTTGTTCGACAGGCCATGGTCCATTTGGGGACCGTTACACCCCAAGAACGAGCGGCAGCCTTCCAGTCGATGCAAGGGCTGCTCAATGCTTCCAACGCAAGAAGTGGTCTAGATCGACCCGTTTCGAGGGAATCGCTTTCGCCCGCCGCAGCCTTGCTGGCGTTGCAACATAACCCGATGAATGATCAAGTCGATCTGAGCCCCGAAGCGATTTCCCAAAACCAACAGCGAAATCAAAACCAACACGACTGGCAATCTAGCATTCCTGACTTCGCCACAACACAAACGGGCGGAAGTTGGCAACATATGCCAGCGGAAGCTCTGGCGGATATCTTACAAGGCGAACGCCCCATCGTCATTGCGACGGTCATCAACCAAGTATCCGTCGAGCGCGCAACGGCTATTGCACAGGCCTTGCCCATTCAAGTCGCGGCAGCAACCCTTGCCGCCTTGCCTCATTTGCATTTAACCGATGCAGCCATCCTCCGAGATATTCAGTTGGAGCTGGAGCGCAAAATCGGCTTGTATCACGCACCCAAACAAGCGAATGCTGAGGGGCTCACGAAACTTCAAGCGATTGTGGCCTATATGCCAGTTGCAGATCGAGAGAATTGGACAAAGGCCATCGCCCAGTCCAATCCAGTCCTGGCAGCCAAATTGGGTTGGAGATTGGATGCGCGATCCATACCAACTCATTCCGTTCGTCCCCCCAGCTCGGTAGTCATTCCTCTTGATGGCGCTCTTCCGCCGACGCCGACTTCCAAAATCGACACCTCTGGAAATGCAGGGCAAGAGAATATTCTCGAAGAATCCATTCTCCTGCCTTTTTCTAAGCAATCGAAAGAACTCGTCAAAAACGATGCAACGGAAGCAAAACAAAGCGTTGCTCCAAAGCCGATTCAATACGAGCCTCGAAAACAAGCGATGGAGGATCTGCTTCAGTTTTCGGATAAGGACTTTGTGGCTGTCCTGCACGCCTGCCAACCTCAAACCGTGTTGCTCGCATTGAGCGGGGCTACTAAGGCTTTCGTCGCCAGAGTGGAACGACTCGTGCCCGCCAAGGATGTAAAACGCCTTCGAGATCGGCTCAATAGTTTAGGGAAGATTCAATTGCGTGAAGTCGATGCGGCACAGATGGAGATTGCCGAGGTCGCGATGAAGTTGCTCGCGAACGGAGCGGTGGGGGCGACGGCAAGCATTTCCTTCACCGCAGCAGCCTAAGAGACCATTCCACTTTCCAGACCCGAAAACCATGGCAAGCGTCTTAAAATCCAAATCGTTCACCTTGGGTACAAACACGGCTCAGACCGAAGTGTTCAACTGGGAGGACGTGGCGTCGCGTGCCAAACACTACATCGATACAGTACGAGAGCAAGCTCAGCAGTTGTTGCGCGAAAGCCAACTCGAATGCACACGCATTCAAACCCAAGCCAAAGAAGAAGGAACTCGACTTGGCGAAAGTCAAGTCGAACGGCTGGCCATGCAAATGGCCGGTCAGATCGCCGAAAAACGAGTGCAGGAGGCCGCTCGTAGCGTCAAGACGTTGTGCGAGGACCTAGAGGCCGCGACCCAACAATGGTTGAGGCAATGGCAACACGAGACCATTACGCTCGCCATCGGAATCACCGAAAAAATCCTGGCAAGGCAAATCGAATCCGACCCAAGTATTTTGATTTCATGGATCGAGGACTCGGTCCGGTTGATTCAAGGTCAACGACAAATCCTGCTTCGAATCCACCCAGAAGATGCCCAAAGGCTCTCCACCGCCTTGTCCGAGCTCGTTGACGACATGAAGCCGTCGGTAGAAATCCAAGTGGTTGAAGATGTCGCCGTCGGCAAGTTTGGTGTCATCCTGCAAACCCCCGATACGACCATCGATCGATCGCTTCAAACGCAACTCAAGCGACTTGTGGAAGAACTGCAATAGACATGTCCGATCCCAACCGCCTGCAGACGTTAGTCAACTCGTTTCCTAGCATCCCGCGCAGCAAGCACTGGAATCACTGTTTGCAACGCATCGTGCCGTACGGCATCAACGGGCGCGTTCGCAGCATTCGTGGAACTACCGTGGTGGTCGATGGACTCCCCGTCCCCGTGGGTGCTTTAGTCCGAATCCTGCGCCGCAATCAAGAACCGGTACAAGCCGAGGTCATTGGCTTCGATGCGGGTAGGACCATACTCGCGCCCCTCGATAATTTTGATGGTGTCGGACAAGGGGATACGGTCGAACTATTTCAAACCTACCGTTCTGTAAACGTTTGTCCGGAGTTAATCGGTCGTGTACTCGATGCAACAGGGACGCCAATGGACGATGGCCCGCCTTTGCCATTCGGTATTAAGATGCCATGCGACGCGGCACCCGTCCCAGCCCTGACACGCCCTCCCATCGACAAGATTTTGCCAACCCAGGTGCGTGCCATCGATTCCTTTTTGACCATCGGTTTTGGCCAACGCATCGGGATTTTCGCCGGTTCCGGAGTTGGCAAGAGTACACTCCTGGGCATGCTCGCTCGAGGAACGCAGACGGATTGCGTCGTCATCGCCCTGATCGGCGAACGAGGTCGCGAAGTGCGTGAATTCCTAGACCGCGATCTAGGTGTGGAAGGACGCAAAAAATGCGTGACAGTGGTCGCCACCAGCGATCAACCAGCCCCCAAACGTATCCTGGCAGCCAAGACCGCCACCGCCATCGCAGAGTCACTGCGAGATCAAGGGAAAAATGTCCTCTTGCTCATGGATTCCGTGACTCGATTTGCAATGGCTCAACGCGAAATCGGATTGGCGGCAGGCGAAGTTCCAACTACGCGTGGCTATCCGCCGAGCGTCTTTGCCATGCTCCCACAGTTGGTCGAACGAACCGGTATCAATCCACGCGGCAGTATCACGGCACTCTACACCGTGCTCGTCGAAGGGGATGATACCAACGAACCGATCAGCGACGCGTTGAGAGGGCTACTCGACGGCCACATCCACCTGTCTCGAAGCATCGCAGCCCGAGGACGATATCCAGCTATCGATGTTCTCCCTAGTTTAAGCCGTTTGCAGTCGCAGTTGATTTCTAAGGAAATGCGACTTTCAGCCGAAGCGATTCGCAGCATGATGGCGGTCTTCAAAGAGAACGAGGACTTGATCAACATCGGTGCATACCAAAAGGGAAGCAGCCCATTAATCGATCGCGCCATTCAGCTTCGAGCCGCCATTGAAACACTCCTCATGCAGGAGCAACAGGAATTGATCCCTTGGCAACGCAGCGTGGACGAGTTGACCAAATTAGCCATCATTGCCACTTCGCAGGCAATTCCAAACGCACCATCGCAACCGCTGGCTGGCAGTGCAAATGCCTTTGCCAACGGTGTCCCTGGAAACGGTGTCCCTGGAATGAGGGCGGCTTAACCAATCATGGCGAAATTCCGGCTTGCAACCCTCCTGAAGATTCGGGAACGCGATCGCGATCTAGCTGCCAAAGCGGTGCAGGATGTTCGCTTGGCAATAGAGAAGCTAGACATCGCGCAACAGGAGATCGACCAGGCCAATCGGCAAATGAACGATGCGAGAAAGCAGTCCAGTTTTGGGGCCATCAATCTTCATCAGATTCTGGACGCACAACGCTACCAAATGGTTCTCTCTGCCCAGTCGGCGCAAATCGCTGACCACAAAGGCAAGCTAAACCAAGAACTAGAGCGTCGCCAATTCGCGCTCGTTCAAAGCCAAAAAGCAGTTAAATCCCTGGAAAAACTTCGCGATCAGCGAGCACAAGCTGCCGATCTTCACGCTTTGGCAAGACAACAGGACAGACTTGACGAATGGTCGAGCATTCGACATGCCATGAGTTCCATTCGCGAAGCACGTGAGCAACCTTCGACCGGGAATAACCTTGAATCCCAAGAACAAGGCTAACTAGCCAAACGAGTAAGCTATGAAAAAATTGATTGGGCTCTTCTTGTGGTTCTGTGCAGCAACCTTTCTTGCGCAAGTCTGTATCCTCGGATTGGCGGCCGCCAAGGGGCATCTCAGTCGCAAAACCATTGCACAGGCCATCGGTTTGCTGAACGGAATTGATATTCAAGGGGAACGGCTAAAGCAAGCATTAATAAGTGCACGTGAAACTCCAACTCTTGCGTACGACGATATTCTCAACGCCAAGACCAATGCCCTGCTCCAACTCGATAGTCGCACCCGAGCGTTGGACAATTTGCAGCGTCAGCTTGGTGACCAGCAACGCGAACTCCAGAAGAAAGCCGCTGACTTTGATGAACGCAGACAGCAGTTCGAGTTGAAGCAGGAACAGCAACGCTCGGGACGCCAACTCGATAGCTTGAAGGAAATGCAAAAGATTCTGGAAAACATGGATCCGGCGGAAGCCAAAAAACAACTGACAATGATGCTAGAAAAGAAGGAGTTGGCGGATGTTGTATCGATCATTCAGGGTTTTCCACCCGATAAACAAAAGAAGGTCCTAGCTGAATTCACCCTCTTGGCGGATCAAGAAATGCTAGCGGACGTTCTGCGAGAAATTCGGAGAGGCGAGCCGCTAGCGGACCAGAACCCAAAAACCAAACAACCCTAGCGCTTTGTTGCAACTGAGAATTAGGGTTGGCCGTAGTCGATCTTGTAGTGGATCTTGTCAAAGATCCGAATCCTGCAGGATCTTTAACAAGATCCACTACCCATCCACTACCCTAAAATCAAGCTGGCACAAAGCACTAGTGCGTACGGCTGATAGAATCATATCCGCAAAAGAGGACGAACCTGATGGCAAACGATACGGCAATCCATGGCATTTCCTCCTCGGATACGAACATCACGGCCCTTCGAAGGAAGTCGAAAGCGGAATCGATTGATATTTGCAGACTATCGTTTTTCGACGAACTATTGAGCCTAGGTCAGTTCGAGTCGATCGTTCCTGAAGCGGTTAGCCCCTCAACAGACACGAGAATTTCTACGGATCGGAGCCTAGACGATTCGTCGAGCAGCCCAACCGAGGAATCGGTTGATTCGAGCGAATTGAATCCAGCTTCGGGCTCGGAAGCACCGGCACCGCAAGTGGTAGTTCCGTTGGTGCCGCAGCAGCAGTCGTCCGACCTGGAGAAAACGACCGAGGTCCAGACGTCCGATGTTAGGAAATCGACCGAAACTCAAAGCCGGGACCAGTTAGGCGATAAAGCGGTGGCCGCCTCGCATACGAAGCTAATTGAAAAGACAAGCGAGGGCGCGAACGAGGATCTAGAAAATGCAACAAAGAACTCTCTCGCCCCCAAGATTGAAAAAGATTTTTCGCCAGCCGCTGTGGAGAATTCAACTTCCAAAGCTTTGGGACCAGAACTCGTGGACAGCGAGGACAATGCCCCAACCACATCCCCCGAGCTGCTAAACAATCTCAAGCCGATTCAAAAAAGCGGTGCTTCGCCCCAATCGTCCGATGCTGACAGTGACCCATCGAAATCCGAGCAAGGCAAACCAAAAGCGGTTTCCAAGCCAGAGAGGACACTGAGAACCGTCGAGTCGCACAACGATCGATCTAGTGAGAACAATGACGAAGTCAGGACCACACGGCCCCGAAACAAACGAGCCGAACATCTTGCGGAGCGAGCCACGGAAAGCGACCCCGTTTCCAACAGCCTTAATCCCACGAATGCGACGACGGCGATTGAACCCCCAACTGCAACGTCAAAAGACGAGTCCAATGCTCCCACAGATCTAGGTTCGGTTTCCGGCACCAGCGCGTTAAGCAGTTCGTCGCCGGTATCAAGTATTTCGCCCCTGATAGCATCCCCGATCGCTCTCAGTAACGATGTTCTCAGAGGCAATGTGACGAGTAGCAGCCCAAGCCTTCGGTCAAACGCCGAAACAATCTCAGCCGTAGGGACAGCCACGACGCGCGGTGGTATTCCAACGGATCCTTCCAATTCAAGTTATACGGGTGCAGTCTCTAATCCAGGCCGGTCGGAACAAGGTCGTGGCGAAGTAGTTCGAAGCAACTCCGGAACTCAAATCTCAGCGTATCAGGCAGTAAAATTGGTCCAGCGAGTATTACGGGGTGTGGAGCAGTTGGCAAACGGGGGGGGGCAGGTCCGATTGCGATTGCATCCGCCTGAACTGGGTTCGTTGCAAATGTCGCTGCGAATGGAAGCTGGCCAAGTATTTGCGAGGTTGGAGGTCGAAAACTCAACGGCCCGCGACGCATTGCTGAATAACGTCCAAACACTTAGAGATCGGATGGCAGAACAAGGGATGAATGTTGCGTCCTTTGAGGTGGAGGTTAGTACCGATTCGTCAGGTTCAGGTACCTCAGGTTCGAATAAGCAAAGGGATGGCGGATCGGATAGCCAATCGCGGTGGGACAACGCGACCAGTCGCTTTGCACAACAAAACAGCAATCGCCTGTCGTCGGAGCCGGGGCCGGCCGAGAGAATGCCCGGAGCTGCCTGGACTCGAACAACTGGTTCGTTCGACTTGACGGTGTGAATTCGGCAGGTTGAATGGGAGCTTGCCTCCCCTCAACCATTTTTTGGCGTCCTATCTAACAACAAGCTTTTTGCCGCCCCCGCCTCGACAGCCTACGGCGGTCGAGGTGGGGGGATGTTTGCGGGCTGAACCGCAGTAGGACACCAAAACGGCGTCCGTCGGAGGCAAGCTCCGAGCGGACGTCCACCGCTCAGGTGGGAGCTCGGCTCCCCCTGAACGCGTTTGGGTGTCCTATGCTAGTACGCCAAAACGGCGTCCGTCGGAGGCAAGCTCCGAGCGGACGGAAAATCCCTCACCCTCCATTCCTCCATTCCTCCATTCCTCCACCAGTGACCAAGAACAATTCCGTTCCCCCAATCCATCCGACAGCACCAGTTCATCCGACCGCACAAGCGGTTCACGAGGCATTGGCAAGAGCTGCAGCCGAAGGTGCTTGGCGAATCTACGATGGACCTTATCTGGCGAACCTTCGATCGCTACTGGCTGGACACTTCAATTGCGAGCATGTACGGCTTTGTTGCTCGGGAACGTTCGCGGTCGAGCTTGCTGTCCGATCGCTGCTTTTGGAACCAAATGCGGAAGTGTTATTGGCCGGCTACGATTTCCCTGGGAATTTCCGGGCCGTTCAGGATGCTGGAGCATCGGTGGGGCTGTGCGATGTCGCGTTCGACAATTGGGTGCCGGGCGTTGAGCAGCTCGAGGCAGCCAGAGGACCGAACACCCGCGCGATTGTTGTATCGCATTTGCATGGTGCCATGGCTCCCATGGCTAGTATCTGCAGTTGGGCCAAGCAAAACGGGCTATTGGTTATCGAGGACGCATGTCAAGTTCACGGGGCAAGCGTTGACGGTAAGCCTGCGGGGGCTTGGGGCGATCTCGGTGTCTTGAGTTTCGGCGGTAGCAAGCTAATCGCTTCTGGGCGTGGGGGGGCCGTCCTAACCAACGACAACCGCTTTGCGCAGCGCATGACTGTGTTTTGCGAACGAGGCAATGATGCGTTCGCGTTGTCGGAGTTGCAGGCTGCCGTAATCATTCCGCAGTATGAGCACTTAGCGATCGACCATGGGCTTCGGCTGACGGCAGCCACCAGTTTGATAGCCCATCTATCGAAGGTCGAGTGGCTATCTTTCGGCCCATTGCAAGGAATGAATCAGCCTGGGTTCTACAAACTTGGAATCATGGTTCTAGATTCGCTATTGAATTCGGCACGAGTGAGAGAGACTGTGTTGCGATCACTATCCGCGCACAGGATTGAAATAGGCCCTGGATTCAAAGGATTTGTCCGACGATCGGCCAACCGTTGCAGGCAGCCTGTGCCATTGACCAACAGTCGAACTGCGGCGGAACGAACACTGGTTTTGCATCACAGCCACTTGTTGGATCCGCAAACTGGATTGTCGAGCATTGAGCAAGTCAAGGCCGCATTCCAAAGCATACATCGGGAGATAACGAGTTGAAGATACTTTTGACGAACGACGACGGGATAGAAGCGGAAGGCTTGCAGTTTCTTTATGAAGTTCTGACAAAGAAAGCAGAGTGCTTTGTGGTTGCTCCGGACCAAGGGCGTAGCTGTTGTAGCCATGGGGTTACCACTCACACCTCGCTTGAGGTGGTTGCGAGAATGAGGAATCAATGGACGGTGTCAGGTACGCCAGCAGATTGCGTGCGCGTAGGATTGTTGTGGCTCGATTTGAAACCGGATCTGGTGGTTTCTGGGATTAATCATGGAGGAAACCTTGGGGTAGACATTCTGTACAGTGGCACAGCGGCTGGCGCACGGGAGGCGAGTCTGTTGGGGGTTCCGGCGATTGCCATTTCCCAGTACATGCGGCGCGATATCGACCGGGATTGGGACGTGTCGGCGCGGCGGGCTGAGATTGTTTTGGAAAATATTCTCAAGCGGGAATCTTTGGGTGCGGGTTATTGGAATGTCAATTTGCCTGCTTTACCCAGACAATTGGCGGCCATGGATTTCCCAATTTCGGTATGCGATCCTGAGCTCCGGGCCATGGCGTTTTCCTTGAAAGAAGCATCCGAATCCGTTAATAAAGGGCTCGAAACGCTGGAAAACGCAAACCAAAGATCTGTTCGAACCGTATCCTACCAAGGCAATTATCAGGCCAGGCCAAGAGAAATAGGGAGCGACGTCGATCTTTGTTTTGGAGGGCATGCTACAGTCTCCTGGCTTGATTCAGTGCGAGTTGGCGTGCGTATTTGACGTACAAAGTCAACCCAAGATCAGCGTTGACCATTGATCGCTGGACTTTGTAAAATACCGGGTCCACTTTTGAAAGCAAAACAATCCTATGCCCCGATTATTACTTCCAATAGCTACCGCGATCGTCCTTACGCTCTGCGCGCCCATGTTGGCAATTGCAGATGGCGAAAAAGGGAAGAGCAGCAGGCCAAAGAGTTTCGGCGGACTTGGCTTGGATTTTGGCAGTTCCCAGGTGGGGACGCCCTACACCTTCTCTGCTAGCTATGAGGCGGAGGAAGGAGGGCAACGCGGAAGGGTAACGGTACAAGTCACGCTCGACGATGGGCACCACATTTTCTCAACCACTCAACCTGCGGGCGGCCCTTCGGCCACGGTTATTTCATTCACGTCGCCTGGGATCGTTCTGGCTGGTCCATTTGCTCCGGATTCTTCCTTCGAGGTGTCGCTGAATGAGGCTGGATTTGAGGGGGTGCGAGTCGAGCAGCACCACGATTCGGTTTCGTGGACTGCTCCAGTGACGTTTAGCACTCCGCTCAGTGCATCGCCGACTGCGTTGAGTCTCAAGATCGATGGTCAAGTTTGTAAGGAATCTTGCATTCCTATTCGTGGCGAAGAAGTCAAAGCCGAGTTCAAAGGTTTTTATGCTTCCGCCAAGTCCGCGGTTAGCACTGGCCCATTTCGTGAACCTGAGAGCCCAATCGCCTGGACGGTTTCAATAGACAAATCGACCTTGAAACCGGGGGACCAATTGAACCTCATTTTGACTGCCAAGCCGGACCCAAAATTCCATATCTATAAGTATGACCCAACCGATTCGGCTACCGAGTCCCGAACGTTGATTGTCATGACGAACAAAGCTGGACTGCTGGCTGGCAATCCTGTGACCGATAGCAAAGTAACACATAAGGATTTGGGTGGTGGCTTGGAGGTCGACTATTATGCAGGGGAAGTAACTTGGCGGATTCCAATGAAAGTTCCCGCACAAGCGATTGAGGGGCTTTATTCCCTACAAGGTTTGATCGGATACCAAGGCTGCACAGATGGTTCGTGCGATCAGCCTCGCGGTATTCGGTTTCAGGCAGATTTGTACGTTGGGGCCAAGACGGTCGGAGAGCCGACCAACGCAGTCCTTGCCGCCGTTCTGTTCAAAGACGTTGTTTCTAATCCGAATCTATCGAAGTGGATTGATGGCCCGAAGATCAAGTTGACACTATCAGCGGCGGAGATCTTTTCGAAGTTTTGTCTGGCGATGCTTGGCGGTTTTATTTTGAACTTCATGCCTTGCGTGTTGCCGGTCATTGGATTGAAAGTGCTGGGGTTTGTAAGTGAAGCGGGCGGGGACCGAAGAACAGCTTCGTTACTGACGCTGACTTATGCTGCTGGTATCGTGTCTTTGATTTTGGGGCTTGGAATTCTCAGTGTTGTGGTGCGGTATTACACGGGGGCGGCCTTTGGCTGGGGCGAGCAATTTGGATCGCTCTATTTTCGAATCCTGATCACCGCGTTCATGTTTTCTCTGGCACTGAGTTTTCTTGGGGTATGGGAAATTCCGATACCTGGTTTTGCGATGAGCAAAACGAGTACGGAACTTTCCAATCGAGAGGGGTATCAAGGAGCCTTTTACAAGGGGCTGATCACGACATTGCTTGCAACGCCCTGTAGCGCTCCATTCTTGGGTGGAGTGTTTATTGTTGCCTTGACGCAGCCTGCGTGGGTCGTTTTGTTGATTTTTGGCGGCGTTGGGTTGGGTATGTCATTGCCTTATTTGGCAGTGGCAGCACAGCCGTCGATGTTATCGTTCTTGCCAAAGCCAGGGCCTTGGATGGAGACGTTTAAGGAAGCGTTGGCATTTCCAATGCTTTTGTCCGTAGTTTTTTTGGTAAGTGGATTTCTCGATGAAGATCGCATGGCGATGTTGTCATCCTTGATGTTCGTTTGGTTTGGGTGCTGGATGATAGGCCGCGTGCCCGCTTGGTCGGAATCCAATGCAAAGATTCGTAGCTGGTCGATCGCGATTGCTGTCGCCGCATTTGGGACGTGGGGATCGTTTTACTATCTTCAGCCCTCACCGTACCGGTTGGCCTGGCAAGATTACAATGAGGCAAAACTGGATACTTTGGTTGCCGACGGCAATACCGTCATGATTGACTTTACGGCGAATTGGTGTCAAAACTGCAAATTGAATTTGATCAGGGCAATCGAGACGAAGAAGGTGAAGGAACTGGTGGAGTCGGCGAAAATCATCCCGATGGTGGCCGATCTAACGAACCGTCAACCGGAACTATTTGCAAAGCTAAGGGAATTGAACAGCATCTCGATTCCGTTGATAGCGATTTACACTAGCGGCGACCTGGAACATCCAATTATTCTTCGCGACTTGGTAACCGAATCACAGGTTCTTGAGGCCCTCGAAACGGCGGGTCCCAGCAAAAACGCGGAGAGCCTTTCTACCGCGACGACCCAAAACTCCAATTCCATCGTACAATAACACGTACAATAACACCAGGATCCGCCGGCATGGATAGCGTAGAGCTCCAATCAACCCAAACGCAAATCGTTGACTATCTCAGGAAGGTATGCGGCGGATCGCCTCAGGGAAAAGATTCGTTGGCCATGATCGGCATCGATTCGGTTGCCATGGCCGAGTTAACCTTTGAGTTAGAGAAGCGATTTTCTATTAAGATCGACGACGACATCTTGGACGTCGATTCGGTCGATGAGCTCGTGCAGTACGTAGTATCGCGAAAATCCGCCAGCAAAAAATAACGACCTATACGTTTGAATTGCTGGCGAAATTGAGAATGCAGACCATGGGCTGATGCCCATGGCTACATCCTTTCGTCCTTTCGGGACTAGGAATACTAGATTCGGGTTGTATCAATAAAAAGCTCAACTTGCCTACCTCTTCATGCCGATTTTAACGAACGATCGCAAGAGCGAAGGAAATTCGATTTAACCGGGGGGTTTATAATGGTCCGCAAGGCCTTTTTGGTAGCCACACTAGCAATCGTCGCTGGTTTGGCCTCGTACGACGACGCCCAAGCCCAGCAGGCTCAGCCTCAGGCTCAGGCATACAACAAAGCATGGGGAGGTGCTGCTAGCAATCGCGACTACGAGCGATTCAATCACTACCCCTATGTTTACTATCCTCAGAACTTCTATGGTAGCGAGTACTTTCGCAGCAGCGACAGCCTCTACCATAGATATCCTGCTGAAATGCAGATCCCAGTTTACAACCGAAAATGGTACAACTATTACCCAACGGCTCAGCGATACCACTGGGGACACCACTTCCTAACAGACGTATTCTAACCGTTGCTCATTCAATGAACTATGATTCCCGCAACACTGCGTTGGTCGCTTGATCTCGCAGTGTTTTTTCGTTTGCATTTGAGGGCAACATGGATGAATCCAACCGCTCCATCGCCAAGCGTCAAATCGCGAGGTTGCTTGGTAGTTCCTCGAATCCTATCTGCGTCATTTCCGAAGAGAATACTCTCGTTTTTGCAAATGAAGCATTGGGTCGTCTCGTAGGTCAGTCGCCCGACTCATTGTTGGGGTTGAATTGCAGCACCCGTGTCCCCGACGGAGATGAAAACGCACCGCTCTCATCGTTCTTCTCGCTGCCGATTCATTGGTCGCGCCGGGAACTGATGCTGTTGCCTGAGTCTGGGCCATACCCAAATCGAAAGGAATCCCAAGCCGATGCTGGATCATCACCCGCGTCCGCGCTGTGGCTGCGCTGCTTGATTCCCTTGGAGGAAGAGCTCGGCTGTATTCTATGTGTCTTTTGTCCCACAGACAAAAGACACATGTGTGAAGTCGTTGATGGGCAGGCTTCTCTCACGCACAAAATCATGCGTGAAAACCGAAAGCACTTCGTTCATTTGGATGACATGTGGTTTCTACAAGGTCAGTCCGTCTATGCACGGCGAGCCCTAGAGCAAGTGCAGTTGGCGATTGCAAACCCGCTGCCCGTAACCGTTTTTGGCCGACAGGGATCCGGTAGGTCCAAGCTCGCTCAGTCGATTCATTCCAAACGACGTGGACAGGAATCGAAAGATCGCCCTATCGCGGTAGGCGATTCGCTTGTTCGACTTGACTGCTCGTTGATGGATGTTGAACTGTTGCAAAACATGCTTGAAGTCATCGACGAAAGCAATACCAATGGAAGAACCATTCCGGCAGTTTTGCTGGAAGGTCTCGAGGGATTGCCAGACGAATGCATTTTTATGTTGGCCTCGTTTCTTAAGGTTCATCAAGACGCGGTTTGTATCGCGACATACGACCCATCGGTAATGGAATCGCATTCCCTTACGGACCCAAGCTGGAGTGAGGTTCTGTCTCGAACCAGCGTTCTACGGATCGATTTGCCGAAGCTGGTCGAACGAATAGAAGATATTCCAACGTTGATTACCGCTTGGTTTAGCCTTCGGAAAGGACTAGATGGAGTTGCAAACGAAATTTCCGATAGCTTTGTGGACGCCCTGACTGCCTATACCTGGCCGGGCGACATTGAGGAGTTTGCCGATGCGTTGGCTCACGCTACCCAAAAGACCGCTGGCGGAAAGCTGACTGACAAAGACCTTCCTGTGAATATTCGGACGTGCGTGTCCCATGTCGAGCAATCGCAAGCAGACGAGTCCGTGGACTTGGACGCGATCCTCGAAGATGTTGAAAAAACCATGATCATGAGGGCGCTAGAACGGTATCCTCAGAACAAGACGTCTGCTGCCAAGATGTTGAACATCTCTCGCGCAAGGTTGCTTCGTCGACTTCAGCAATGGGGCGTCCAATCCGAAAGCGGAACCGCGGAAGGTGACGACGACTTGCCTGTCTTTAACGAGGTTTTGTGACATCCTGGACATTTTGTTCGACGGCTCCCGTGATGAGTCGCGCGGTGCGATTTCGAGTGATGTAGTTCCAAAACCACTGGAAAAGAACGAGGATCCGATTTTCGAAACGGGCAAGGTACATGATGTGAATGAACAGCCACGCCAGCCAAGCGATTTTGCCGCTCATCCGAATCCTCCCCGCCTCGACAATCGCATGCGAACGCCCGATGGTTGCCATATTCCCTTTGTCCCAATACTGAAATGGTTTCGTTGGACGACTTCCACGGATCGACTTCGCGATCAGCTTACCAACGAAATCTCCTTGCTGCACGGCGACAGGAGCCACGCCTGGCAATGTACTTGCATTGGGCAGGCTGAACGCAGCCATGTCTCCGATCACGAAAATATTGGGGTGTTCCGAAATCGCGCATTGGGAATCGACTGCCATTCGACCTGAACGATCGATCCGATCTGGAGCATGAATCGCGTCGGCAAGCTTCTTACCGAGCATAGAAGCCTTGACGCCGGCTGCCCAGATGACGGTGTTCGTATTGACGCGATTGGACTTTCCGTCATGACTTACAACCACGTGGTCTGGGTGGATTTCCAAAAGTCGCGTTTCATTCCAAATCTCGGCCCCCAGTGCTTTCAGGTCACGAGCAGCAACTTCCGATAGCGATACGTGGTACTTATCCAGTATCAATTTGCTATTCTCAATCAAAATGACGCGTGCTGTGCTCGGGTCAATCGTACGGAAATCCTGCTTCATCGATTGACGAGCAAGCTCGCAAATCGACCCCGCCATTTCCACTCCCGTGGGCCCTCCGCCAACAATCACGAAAGTCAAAAGGGATGCGCGTTTCTCAAGATCCTCGGTCCGTTCGGCTTGTTCAAACGCGGTCAAGATTCGTCGACGTATCTCCGTCGCATCTTCAATCGTCTTTAGTCCCGGAGCCAGTGGCTCCCATTCCGTGTCATGCCCAAAGTAATGATGGGTAGAGCCTGTGGCGACAACCAAATAATCGAACGAGATCGATGACTGATCCTCCATCACGACTGTCCGATCACCCATATTGAAATCCTGCACTGCCCCCAAAAGCACTTGAACGTTTTTTTGTCGCCTGAAAATACTTCTCAGTGGTGCGGCGATGTTCGCGGGTGAAAGACCGCCGGAAGCGACTTGGTAAAGAAGCGGCTGGAATAAGTGGAAATTGCGCCGGTCGACCAATTTGATTTCGACATTGGCATTGCGCAGTGCCCGAACGCAAGCCATGCCACCGAAGCCACCTCCGATCACAACGACTTGGGTTTTGGTAGAATGCTGCACGTGGATTATTCCAATGTGGACTGCTGTTGCGAAATTCAATAAATCGAGATCGCTAGATTGTACCACCTGTCAGAACACTACTTTGAGCAAAAACGCAACGAATGATCGAAACCAACGCATTCCAGAGTAAACACGTCGTTGTCACGGGCGGGGCAACCGGAATTGGATTTGCCATCGCGGACCTTTTTTCCAAAAATGGAGCCAAGGTCGCTATCGGTTCTCGTCGCGAAGAAGCGATCCAAGAAGCCATCCGCGCGTCCGCGGGCCGGTTGATCGGGCATACCATGGATGTTGCGGTGCGAGAAAGTGTTGAGCACTTTTTTGATTGGGCAGCCACAGCCCTCGGTCCTGTCGATATCTTGGTTAACGCTGCGGGTGTCAACATTCGCGATCGCTCTATCAATTCTATGGCGCCCGATCAATGGGATCAGGTCATGGCGATTAACGCCACAGGCGCTTACAACTGCATTTATTTCGTCTTGCCGCAAATGCGAGCTCGGCAGCAGGGTATGATCATCAATATCTCTAGCGTCGCTGGCAAACGGGCTCTTGCCTTGGGTGGTGTGGCTTATGCCGCGAGCAAGTTTGCGATGACGGCACTTGGAACCTGCGTTTCCAACGAAGTCGGTGCGGAGAATATTCGAGTCACCAATGTCTACCCAGGTGAGGTAGACACACCCATTCTCGAACAGAGACCAACGCCAATGACGGACGAACATCGCCAAAAGATATTGCGGCCCGAGGATATAGCACAAGTGGTTGTGGGTCTGGCTGGTTTGCCCGATCGCGTTCACGTTGCGGAAATCGTGATCAAACCGGTCAATCAGCAATACTATTGAGGGATTTGGCTTGAAGGTTTCTATTCTTGTACCGGCGTTCAACGAAGAAAAAACGATTGAACGCGTCCTTCTAAAACTGCTTGCGCTACCGATCGGTGAACTTGAGATCATCGTCGTCGACGATGGATCTACCGATGCAACCGGACGCATTGTTCAGCAATTGGCTGCCGACAATCGTGGTATTCGTTGCTTTGCCCAGCCGAAGAATCTCGGCAAGACTGCCGCCATTTCCAGAGCCATATCGGAAAGCACAGGCGAAGTTTTAATCGTTCAAGATGCCGACTTAGAATACGACCCAAACGAGATTCCAGAGATCATCTCTCCAATCATTGAAGGTGTTGCTGACGTCGTTTACGGAAGTCGTTTTTTGGTTAAGCGCGCCTCGCGGGTTTTGTATTACTACCATTATCTTGCAAATAAGTGCTTAACCTGCCTCAGCAACATTTTGACGAATCGGAACATGTCGGACATAGAAACATGCTACAAAGCGTTTCATCGCGAGGTGATCCTGCCGCTAAAACTGTGCAGCCGAGGCTTTGGCATGGAAGTTGAAATTACCGCCATGGTTTGCAAAACAAACGCTAGGACGTACGAAGTTCCAATTTCGTATTATGGTCGGACGTATGAGGAAGGGAAAAAGATCGGTACCTGGGATGGCTTGGCCGCAATCTGGTACATCTTTTACTTCAACCTGATCCATCCTTTTACGAAATCCGGTCGTAACTACATAAAAACAGTCAATTCTTCGCTTGAGCATCGGCATTCGCGATGAAAAACCAGTGGCAAGGGCCAAAGCCAGCATTGTCATAATCCTTGCTTTCCAAAAATGGGCTCGATCTGCTATACTCTGCTCCAATTCAAGGCGAGCAATTCAAGCTCTCCCACCTTTCATCTTGTTTGAGTCGCGGCCCCGCGAAAAGACTTCGATATGTCGGATCATTGGAACAGCATTGCAAATCTGCTTAAAACTCCTTCGCTCAATCCCACTGCAAAGAAAACAGACGGCCCAACCAAACCGCCAAAAGCAGTATTGCCAGCCGAGCCATCGGCGCAATTCCAGGAACCGATCACTCCCGTGGCGGAGCAGTCAAAACCAAAACCTGAACCTTCCCGGTTCCGAAGTTCATGGGACGCGGTCACGACTTTTTTTGGAGTTGCCGCTCCTGAACAACCTCAGGAAGTGGAGCCCAAATCGACAGTTTCGTTAAACACCTCGTCGGAAACGAACAGCGTTTCGAAATCTGGTGCTCCCAGCAGCCGAAAGTCAAAACCGAGTATGTGGGGAGTCACGGTTGACGAGATTTCCACTCGAATGGAGCACGAACCAGAAATTCGAGAGGCGACTTTGACGCAATCTGCTACCGAAACGCATTCCAGACGCGTGCCGCAAACGAAGCGGGATGAAGATGTGGGGGCAATCGATCCCGAGCGACGATCGCGTAGGCAACAGCCTCGTCGAGGCCGACAAGCGGACGTTCGCGCCGAAGTCCCATTTGGTGAATCCCCTGTGGAATTGGACTCAAACCAAGCCAGCCCAGAGTTGGATCTGGACAGCAAAGATAGACACGAGTTGCCGCGCGGTGAAAGCGATCGTGGCTCACGTGGTCGTGGGCATCGAAGCCAATCGGACGTTGGCGACGCTGGTTCTGAAAGACCCATCAGTCAAGATCGATCGGAACGGGAGAAGCGGCCAGAGAGGGCCGGGCGTGACGAACGACCGGATAGAACAGTTCGCGCCGAGGGTGCAGGTCGTTCTGAACGACCGCCTAGGCCACCGCGCCAAGAGAATTCCGATCGACAGGAATCTTCTGACCGACCTGAGAGACAACCTCGCCCGGAAGGCACCCCTCGCCCTGTTCGTTCCGACAGTTCAGAACGATCAAGGTCGGATCGTGGTGAAAGACCACCTAGAGCCGAAAGAGCAGACCGACCAACCCGGCCAGAGGGTGCCGATCGAAGCGAAAGACCTGCCCGTCCGGAACGTACTGATAGGCCCGAGCGATCGGATAGGCCCGAGCGATCGGATAGGCCTGAGCGATCGGATAGGCCTGAGTCTGATAGGCCTGAGCGATCTGAGGGGCCTGAGCGATCGGATAGGCCTGAGCGATCTGAGGGGCCCGAGCGGTCGGACAGACCTGCCCGTGCCGAGAGACCCGCTCGAACCGAGAGGCCGGCACGATCCGATAGGCCAGCACGCACGGACCGTCCAACGCGTGCGGAAGGCGGAGAGAGAACCGCAGCTCATGACCGTCCCGTTCGATCCGAGCGAGCCAGCTCGGCACGAACGGAACGCGGAGCCCGCGACACAAGCACGGAGCGACGACCAAGCTTATCAAGTCCTTCCCTTGCGAAAAAACCATCCGGCTTTGGCGCGGGCATTCACGACGATGACACCTTCGGTTTTGTCGACGATTCGGTTGATTTCCAGGACGATTTCGAGGTCGTTGAGGATAGAGTAGAAATCGACGAGGACGAAGGTGAGTCGCGAGACTCGCTGGAACACGAACCGCGACCAAGACGACGGCGAGGTCGTGGAAAACGATCGGAACCCCGCAGCGGCGACAGTTCGGAACCCGAAATTGAGTCTCGCGAATTAGACGATGATCGCGACAGCGATGACGATGACGCAAGCGAATTGATAGGTCGAAACAGCAGGATTCCATCTTGGCAAGACACGATTGGAACCTTGGTGACCTTGAATATGGAAAATCACCAGAGGAATCCGTCGCAAAATCGAGGCGGCCCTCGAGGACGCGGACCAAGACGCGATCGGTAAAAGTGGCGTAAGCTTCCAGCTTGCGATCGTGCCAACGTGCGATCATCCCAGCGTGCGATCATCCCAGCGTGCGATCGTGCCAGCTTGCGATCGTACGAACTTGATTCGATGGCAGGCAAGATGCCTACCCCACTATTTCAATGGGGAGGCGCGAGGCTTGTCACGTTAGCGGAGTCTTTTTCGCCGTTGCCAACTCAATACCAAGAGGATACCTACACCAACCAACCCAATCGCTCGAATCCAATCCGATTGGAAAACAATCGCTCCATTGATCAATCCCAGAGCGATTCGAATGGCCCAAAGCGAGGCTAACTCTGCTGGCGTCTCCGCGACTCGAGTTGCCGCCACCAACCAATCGCCAATTCTAAGTTGGCTGTCGCAAGTGCAAAAATCAATACAATCGGGCCAGTAAAGGGAGTCAATTGTGGATTCATCCATCGTTTGAGATCCAGTTCAGGGCTTCCAGGTCTAAAGGCTGGAATGTATAAATCGTTGCAGCATAACAGTTTCCTATGACGATTTTCATTCCGAAAGGCCCGTTGAGAGATGCCGGAATCGACCAAACGAACCGACGACGTATTCGACATCGATCGTATTCGAAAGTTGATCGAGTTGATGAAAGAGCATGAACTCGGTGAAATCGATCTTCGCCAGGACGATCAACGTATTCGATTGTGTGGAGCTGGTCATGGCCAACCGATCCTTTCGACCGGAATGATGGCTTCGCCCGTTGCTGCTCCAATGCAAGCAGTGCCAGCAGCCGTCGCCACCCCAGTTGCAGATGTTGACGGTCCGCATATCACCTACATCAAGTCGCCCATGGTTGGGACGTTTTACTCGCGCGCCAATCCCAATGCAAAGAACTTTGTCGAAACTGGCTCGGCAGTTCAAAGCGACACTGTGGTCTGCGTCATCGAA
Source organism: Pirellula sp. (assembly GCA_031427235.1). Taxonomy (GTDB): domain Bacteria; phylum Planctomycetota; class Planctomycetia; order Pirellulales; family Pirellulaceae; genus JBKCUI01. The sequence continues at coordinate 24,218 of JANPNA010000377.1, read as the reverse complement.
GCGATGAAGGTTTTCAATGAGATCCCAGCGGAGTTGCGTGGCAAGGTCGTTCAAGTACTTGTCAAGAACGAAGAGGCAGTCGATTTCGGCAAGCCGCTCTTCAAGATCGATACCAGAGGCTAAAAATGTTTAGTCGTGTTCTTGTCGCCAATCGAGGCGAGATAGCTTTACGTATCATCCGAGCTTGCAAAGAGCTTGGTATCGAAACGGTGGCTATTTTCAGTGAAGCCGACCGAGGTGCGCAGTACCTGGAGTTGGCGGATCAAGCGATCTGTGTTGGACCAGCCAAATCGATAGATAGCTACTTGAGAGTCGATCGGGTTATTGCCGCAGCCGAGCTAGGCAACGTCGATGCCATCCACCCTGGTTATGGTTTTCTAGCGGAAAACTCGGATTTCAACGAAGTTTGTCGTAGCTGCAATTTTACGTTCATTGGACCATCGCCCGAGGCGATGGAAAAACTCGGCGATAAGAACACCGCTCGCGAGATGGCGATTGCGGCGGGCGTTCCTGTGGTTCCCGGCAGCGACGGCCTGCTCGAGTCCGAGGAAGACGCGGTCGTCGCGGCCCGAAAGATCGGTTTCCCGGTGTTGATCAAAGCCACTGCAGGCGGAGGCGGAAAAGGCATGCGCGTTGCAATGGACGAAGGGTCATTGCAAACGTCGATCTCGCAAGCTCAAACCGAAGCCAAAGCCGCTTTTGGAAACGGCGGTGTCTACCTGGAAAAGTACATCGATCGACCCAGGCACGTCGAAATACAGATCATTGCGGATCAGCACGGCAACATCGTTCACTTGCACGAGCGCGATTGCTCAGTCCAACGACGGCATCAAAAGTTGATCGAAGAAAGCCCGTCCCCGCGATTGACCGAAGCCACACGCAAAGCCATGTGCGACGCTGCCGTTCGAATGATCCAGCGCGCAAACTATTTCAATGCGGCAACGGTTGAATTCATTGTCGATCAAAACGACAAGTTCTACTTCATCGAGGTCAACGCTCGAATCCAAGTAGAGCATCCTGTCAGCGAGATGATATCGGGCATCGATTTGATAAAATCGCAGATCCTCGTCGCGTCGGGACAGCCACTTCCGTTTACCCAAGCAGACATCAAGCCGTTTGGTGCCGCCATCGAATGCCGCATCAACGCAGAAGACCCAGACAAAAACTTCCAACCTTGTCCTGGTCGCATTGAAAAGATGTTTATTCCGGGAGGATTAGGTGTTCGAGTCGATTCGCACGCGTATGCCGGATATACGGTTCCGCCCTACTATGATTCGATGATCGCCAAAATCATTGTGCATCGACCAACGCGGGAGCAAGCCATCGAGTGCATGCTGCGAAGTCTGAGCGAACTGAGAATCACCGGCATCAAGACGACGGCTAGCTTTCACGCTACCGTTCTAAAGCAAAAGGAGTTCTCCGAGGGAACAGTCGACACCAAATGGGTCGAGCGCGAATTGCTGCCCCGCCTCAAGGCGTGAACGTGAGTGGATTATAGCCTCGGGCCGTGCAAAACATTGTCGCCTTTTGGTCCGCAAAAGTGCGTTAACACGGCACACTTTCGCAGAGCGAAAGGCGACAATAATAAAATCAAAACCTCGAAGTGCGTACCTAAGTGTTTGGTAAACTTTTATGCGACACCAAATCTGGGATGCCGGGTCAAGGACGGACCGGGCCACACCAGTTTACTCTGTTCCTCGCAAGCTGGATCGTCTTTACGCTGTGCTAAGGAATTCTCTTCGCAATAATGAGCGCGTTCCGGTTCAAAGCATTAAGCTTCGCATTGGACGCTGGATTTCTAACGTGCGTTGGTATTTCACAAGCCGTTTCGGATCTTTAACAAGATCCACTACGGCCAACCCTAATTCGCCTCCGGCTCAAGTTAACCGCGTTTTAACGCTGTTAAACGATTCAAGGGTTTGGTGGCAGGCAAACGGTTGGCGGGCCAGGATTCGTTTCGGAATTCACTTTTTGGCATCTAAATTGCCCCTAATGGACACGATGGTTTGACAGCAGGGAACTCTGGTATTTTAATCAAGGCATCTCGCTAGCGAGTTTTGAGGAGAATCCCAGTTTGCCAACTGCTTTTGCCTTGCAAACCGTGATTTCCGTTCATCCCACCTTTGGAGAATCATTTCGCATGAAAAGATTATTTTTTGTCTGTGCCATCGCATTGATGGCAACCGTCTCTTCCCGCACCGCTTTCGCAACCAAGGAATTCGGCGAACACTTTGGTAAATTCTATGTCGCAAACAGCACGAACGAAGAGTTCAAGAAACTGGTTGCGGAAGCCAAATGCAACGTTTGCCATATCGAAGGTGAAAACAAAAAAAAGCACAATCCATACGGTGAAACGCTGAAAGCCGCTGGCTTGTTAAAGAAATCGTACGCGGAAATGATCAAGAAAGAGCCTGATAAGGCTCGCAAGGAAATCGAAGAGATCCTCAAGAAGTCCGAAGAAAAGAAGGCCAAAGACAAGACTTTTGGTGAGCGGATTAAAGCTGGTTTGCTTCCTGGCGGCGATGCAAAGGGAAAGCAAGCGACCGAAAAGCTCATTTCGTTTATTGCTCCAGTCGCTGAGTTCGTCGAACTTTTCGATGGCAAAAGCCTAGATGGTTGGAAGATCAACGAAAACCCAAAGAGTTGGGCCATTGAGGATGGTTGCATTGTCTGCCAAGGCGAGCGCAGTCATCTGTTCTACGTCGGCGACAAGAACGACAAGAAGCCGTTCAAGAATTTTCATTTCAAAGCCGACGTAAAAACCATGCCCAATAGCAACGCAGGCATCTATTTCCATACTGCGTTTCAAGAAGAAGGCTGGCCTAAGAAGGGTTTCGAATGCCAAGTCAATAACTCCTACAAAGGCGATCCTCGCAGAACCAGCAGTTTGTACTCGGTCAAAGACGTTTTGGAAGCAGCCGCCAAGGATAACGAATGGTACACCCAAGAGATCATCGTCCAAGGCAAGCAGGTTACGCTCAAGGTAAACGGCAAAACTTTGGTCGAATACACTGAACCAAAGGATCAGGAAGCAGGTAAAGATTTTGGGCGAAAGCTCGGCGAAGGTACATTTGCATTGCAAGCCCATGATCCAGGAAGCAAGGTTTACTTCAAGAACCTGATGGTTAAGAGTCTCGATTAAGAACATTTGAGTCAATTTGCTCGCATCCAATCAAATCCAGCCAGTTCTCTGCTATCGAGATCTGGCTCTCGAATCGAAACCGTGCTCTCCCTGGAGAGCACTCTTTTTTCGTACACCGCGGATTTGGGACGCGTTACGATGGTTCGTCGTCGTTCTGAGCCTTGTCGCTTTCCTTCTGAGTCCGTCGGTCACTGCTCAGGATTCCGTGGGTTCGGATAGGATTCAGTTTCGAGCGGAAATGGGCCTGGGTGGCTTCTGGAAAGTTGGCTATCCAACACGCACTGCGATCGACATTACTTCCGGTTCCAAAGAAGTTGATGGGCTGTTGGAAATACAGACCTTGGACGGAGACGGAGTGCCTGTTGTCTATCAAAGCGATTCCTGGAGGGTAACGATAAAGCCAAAGTCGACCCTACGGCTGGAAGTCCAGGCCAAACACGGCCGTAGCAACGCGACTGTCATTGTCCGGATTGTTGGATTGGATGGAACGGTACTGCATGAACGGCCATTGCTTGCCGAGGAACGCGGCACCGCACTGCCAGCGACTCAGCCCTGGGTGGTAGGAATAGGAAGCGACAAGCTGAATCTAAGCCAAGGTGCCATGAAATCGGTGCGGGGCGCCCTACCGGAAAACACTACTGTTCAATTGACCAGCGTAGAGCAATTGCCGTTGTCGGCGGGTTGTTACGGCGGGGTCGATGTAATGATCCTGTCCTCGGCAAATGCAGAGCTCAATCAAAACATAACTTCGGTGAAAGCCATGGCGATCAAGGACTGGATTGCTCAGGGAGGAAGATGTGTTTTATCGCTGGGTAAGCATGCTGAGTCGTGGCTAAAGACGCCCGAGTTTGCGATGCTGGTACCAGGGGAATTCAAAGGCGTTTTACCCGATTGCGACCCTGGTCCGCTCGAATCCTACTTGAAGTCCCAAAGCCGTTTGGCAAATTTGGTTTGCAGTCTTTTCGCGATCGAATCCAGCACAATCGATCTTGTGTTCAAGACCAAGAATCGACAGAGCTTTCCCATGATTGCCAGATGGGCATTTGGTGCTGGCAAAGTGACATTTCTAGCTGTCGAGTTGGATGGAGAGCAGATCCTAGCATGGGAGAGCCGTCCGAGCCTATTGAAGCAATTTCTGGACGAGCAATGGGAAAAGAAGGATGCACGCACGGACAAACGCGTTTACATGGGCTATGACGATATCTCGGGGCAACTCAATGCAACGCTCGATAACTTCCCTCTGCTGACTCTCGGAAACCTGGCATCGCTCTCCGTTTTGGCGGGTTTGTTTTGCCTCGTGATTGGCCCCTTGGATTATTTCTTAGTGGCCCGAAGTATGAAAAGGCCCGGTGGGACTTGGATTACACTTCTGATTTGTTCGTTGGGTAGTTGCCTTTTCGTGACCGGACTTGCAAGTCGATGGAAGCCGGAAATGCCGAGCTTGAACAGCCTGGAGTTTCTGGAGATCGACTACCAAACGCAGACGCTAAGAGGGCGTGGCTTTGCCCATTGTTATGGTGGATCGCGAGGCGTTTTTGATTTTTCGGCCCATCGTCGCGCCAAGGGGCTGAACGCGGGAGCAGACGGTTCAAATAGCCAAGTTCAAGTCGATTGGTTTGGCCAGCCCGGCAAAGGACTAGGTGGGTTCGAGTCCAGCGTTGCAACCGATCGAGGCATGCCTGTCTACCGGATCGGCGTTAGTCCTCTCAACAGCTACGAAGGCGAGGGCCGCCCTGAGTCGGTTTCGACGTCCACCAATCCCTCCGCATTTGGGATTCGCGGTGTAGGCATTCCGGCTGCAGGGACAAAGGCGTTGTCCGCTACTTGGCAGGAGCATATTACGCTTCCAAGTGAAACAAACAAATTGTCCAGAGTGGTTGGTTCGATTGACCTGCTCGAAGGAACTTTTGAAAACCCTTTGGATGTCGATCTGTTGGATGCACTGCTGATTTACCGCGGTCGAGCGTATGCACTTGACACTCGAATTCGAGTTGGCCAACAGATCTCGTTCTCGGCCATGACTGTGCCAAAGGACATTACTCGCCGCTTGCAACGTCGTCAAAACGTTGGCGGAGAAGAACGAAGCACACCCTGGAATCCTGGAGATTCAGGAAGACTCGATCGACTAATGGAGTTGATAAGTTTTCACAAATCCGCCGGTGGAAGCAAATACACTGGACTTTACAATCGCTATCTGAGCGAGTTGGATTGTTCGGACGTCATTCGATTGGATCGAGCCATCTTGATTTGCGAATTCAAAGATCCGACGCTGACCTGGTCCATGCGAAGGAATGCCGTTCCGATACAAGCCACAGAGGGAACGCGAAAGACGTTCTTGCGTTTGATCATTCCTGTCAGTCAATCCAAAATCGAATCGCCCACTTCGGGTTCGGTCCATCCAGCAATCGGTCCAAAAACTTGATCAAAACATCACAGCTAACGAAAAAATACGACGACATGTATGCCATTCGAGACATTGATCTCGATCTAGGGCAAGGCGATCTGTTCGGCTTCATCGGTCCGAACGGGGCTGGCAAGACAACCACCATGCGGATCCTCGCAACCCTCTTAACACCGACTTATGGCGAAGCCTATGTGTGTGGTTACTCTATCTACACACATCCAAAGGAGATAAGGCGACTGGTTGGTTACATGCCCGACTTCTTCGGCGTCTATGATGATATGACAGTCATAGAATACTTGGATTTTTTCGCCGCAGCATATCGAATCGCTCCGCAAGCCCGACGCAAGCGTTGCGATGAAATGCTTGAAGTGGTTGACCTCGAATTCAAACGGGACGCTTACGCAAACACACTTTCACGAGGACAAACACAGCGGCTAGGCTTGGCTCGCGTTCTGTTGCACGATCCAGCGGTTTTGCTACTGGACGAACCCTTGAGCGGACTGGACCCGCGCGCTCGAATCGAGATGCGAGCATTGATGCGACGACTGGGCTCGATGGGAAAGACGGTTATCGTCAGCAGCCACATCCTGCCCGAGCTGGCGGATGTTTGCAACAAGGTCGGGATTATCGATTCCGGCAAAATGATCGCAAGCGACGATGTCGCTTCAATGATCCGCCACGTGAGGCCCAACATGGCAATTCTAATTGAACCCGCGATGCAAAACCAATTGGAATCCGCCGCCAAACTTCTCAGCAATCACGAATTGGTTCAGTCGGTGGATATCGAAGTCCCATCGATCAAGGCGACCCTCAAAGTGGATGCTGGCGACTATTCGTCCTTAGCCACCTTGCTCGTTAGCAATGGCATCGCCATCAAGCGATTCGCAGAAGAGGAGATCAATCTCGAATCTGCCTTCATGGCGTTCACCAAAGGTGCTGGCGCCAAGATCTAAAATGTAGCACGGCACTCCGTGCCGTGATCACGGCAGTCTCCGCCATGATCACGGCAGTCTCCGTCATGATCACGGCACGGAGTGCCGTGCTACACTAGAGTCCCTTGACCGCTTTGAGCACCTCGGGATGCGACAACAAGAACTTGCGACGTTGCTCCGCAAATTGTTTGATGCTAAGCTCGCGTCCTGAATTGGTTGCTTCCGTCGCGATGCTTGTGTCATAGGCATCGTTCGACGAGAGCTTTCGCGAATCGAGTTTGACCCATTCTTCTCCTCGATTTCGGTAGCCTTGCACGATTGGTCCCAGTGTGTTCCAGTCCAAGCCCTTTTCGGCGACTTCGTAAACGTATTGCAGATATTTCGTGCGTAACGCAGGTACCTTAAGGAGCTTGCTACGCAGTGGCTTGCTCGGATCGTCCAATGCAACCAGTGGGTCGAGATCAACGGCTGACGAACCTGGCCCACCAGGTCCCCCCGGACCCTGCCCTGGCCCGCCCGGTCCGCGTCCTTCCTCCCCTGGTCTAGGTCCACGGCCACCGCCAAATCCACCACGACCACCGCCCCCGCCTGGTCCTCCCATCGCACCCGAGAACGATTCGTTCATGTCGTGAGGAACGAGTTTGAAGATCCCTTTGTCATCTAGAAAGATATTGTAGTCGCTCGCACGTACCCAGTAGCCATCGTTATTGATGAGCGCCACATCGACAGCAAGGAATCGCAACACATTGTCGATATCCAGCATTGGCGCTAATGCCGCTTCGAGCTCATCCGTGGGCGTTTCGTTTAGGGTTTTGCAAAGCAGTATCAATCGTTGCCACGCGGCCTCTTTGTCCTCGGATTTGATGGAGTAGAGCCTTCGATATTCATCGATTCGGTTCCCTACAAAGGTTAAACCTCCACCCCCTCGCGGACTGCCAGGAACTTTCCATCGAGTTCCCGCCGTGCTCTTGAGGGCTTCTTTGACAAACGTCTTGTCAAACTGCTGAGCGTTTTGATAGATCCCCCAGTCCTCGCCATTGATAACGACTCGAACGAGATTGACCCGCGGCGTCGGAAGAAACTGATTGGCGACGTGCGAATAGAGGACAGACCGCATCAAGCTTGCGTCTCCGTTGGAATTGAGAAAGTTCAATGACTTGTAGCCGAGCAGCCTTTGATCCGCTTCGACAAGATCCATCGAGATATTGAGCGATCGCTTGGCGCCTGCTCCAACCATGAAAAAGGAGGAAGCTCCGCGGAATCCGACCCCAACGTTCTTGTACGTCTTGCCGTCCACAATCATCTGAGCCGGGACATCGACATCGGTTGGCTTGAAGTCCGCCATCTCAGCTTCCCAGTCCTCACCTTCGAACTGCAGAAAGACGCTTCGAAGGACATTGGGATCGTACAGTGGCTCGTCGCGGTACTTCCTAACATCGTCCACGGCAACTTTGACTCCGGGTTTCGGGGTTGGCCGAGAGCCACCTCCGGGCCCCCCAGGACCGCGTCCACCACCCGGGCCACCAGGACCTCGGCCGCCACCTGGCCCCCCGGGGCCGCCACCTCCGCCTGGTCCGCCACCACCTGGTCCGCCAGGACCGCCATTACCTGGTCCGCCACCACCGCCAGATTTGGCTTCGACGCGAGCTTCGGCTCGTTCTTGTTTGTCGAGCCAGCCGTTTTTGTCTTTGTCGTATTTCGCAACCAGTTTTCGTTCCTGGCCTCCGGGTCCACCGGGGCCACCAGGGCCACCGAATCCGAAGCCGCCGAAAAGGCCAGGAAGACCGCCTGGGCCGTCTGGTGGCTGCGCGATTAGAACCAAAGCGGGCGTTACGAGGATTGCAACAACTCCGATCACTAGCATTTTCTTCCGCATTTTCGACTTTCGCATAGCTGTTCCATCGACAGGTAAAACCACTTGTTGTTTATCCATTTATTTCTCCTGCATCTTGATCTCGACGCCTTGGATTCCTTCCACTTTGCTACAACGTTCGATCGTTGCACTAACGGGTGTATCCTGTCGGAATCGGACAGAGTAAGTCCACTCCAAGACCGAGCCACCCCTCGCCGTTTCGGCCGAAATCAACCGGTACGAACTCAAGTTTGCATCGAGCATCGGAACAACGGTCCGTTGATAATCCGTTCCGATGGACATTCGAAGAGTCAGATTTGCCTCCTGCGCCTCTTGAGCAACACGACGCGGGGATTTGCCAAAAACGGGGAACCGGGCCAAAGCGAGAGTGCCAATCATGACAACCGACCCGATGGCTGCAACGCCGATGGCTCCTGTTCCAGAGGCCATTCCGACCACCACCGCAAAAATGACGAAAGCGATGTCCTGCGTTTCATCCAGAACGGTCCGGAAACGTACGATAGAGAGCGCTCCGACCAGACTAAATGCTCGAGCGACTCGGTCGTCGATGACTTGCATTACCATGGCGATCAAAATGGAAAGCAAGACAAGGGTCAGAGGAAAGGTAGCCGGCACCGGCGTCGGATGCCTGTGAAGCCGATACGAAGCAGCAACCAAAAATCCGAATAAGCATGCTGCGATTAATCGGATCGCCATCACGGTCGCCGAAATCGGAACGGTTGAAGGCGAACTATCCGTAAACCAATCCAGCATTAGCAGGTTCCTTCCGCCGATGGAGTCTCGATGGGAGCAGCCAATCCGGCGACGACAATCGCATTCCGGAACTTGGAGACAGGTTGGGAAACAAGCTTAAACTCCTCAAGGATAGCACGGAAGGCGTTCGGCATAGCGTCTCGATACTTCATTTCGACCACGCATTTTTCGTCTAGGAATGGTCGGTACGCCAACTGCGAGGGAAACCGCGAGTCCGTCAGTGAACAACATCGTAAGCTGCGGTCGATCGTCAATCGAATCGGACCTTGTTGATCCATCTGGAGGAATGCGACCCGATCATATGCGATACATAGGGTTGGATGAAGCTTTAGTTTGTCGATGCGTTTGGTAAACCAATCGATCGTCGGTGGCTTGTGCGTCTCACATGAGGGTCCTGCTTCCTGCAACCCATCCAATGGCACTTCGTAGGCCCCAGTGAGAATCTTATCCAACTCGGATGATTCGATTTGGACCCGCCGTTTGGTGACGATCCCCTTCCGCTTGGACTTCCGTTCGAGGAAGATGATGGGGCCACCTGCGTACCGGCGAATTCGAAATTTTCTTCGCGAATAGCCAGGTATCCGTCGAAAGACGTCTCGATCCTGCGTCTCAAAATAAATCCCTTCGACCGAATAACTACCGGTTTTTGGATCCGCGTGTGGGTCTGCTTGCATTTTCGTTGCCAAGGTTGAAATCAGCGGCTCGAGCAGTGACTCCTCAATCAAAAATTTGATTTCAAACGCCCCTGGTTTCGATGCTGTTGTTTGCGGTTGGCCTAAGGAAACAGCAGGATTCCAAAGAGATGGGGAAGCCAACGGCTGATTCAAGATGAAACCCTCGGATGAAAATTGCTGGACGAGTTGGAACGGTAGAATCGGTGAGTTTCACCTTAGCGTACCAAGATTTGCATTAAGAATAGATTAACACGGATTGATCAACATGGTTTCGAACAAATTCCCCCAGCTTACCTGAGCGTTCTTGCAAGTTTGACTAGGTATTCTCGCCTTCGCGAGGCTGTGCTAAAACGTTATGCTTAAGGCTCGCGCACTTTTTGAGGAACAAAAGGCGACAAAGAAAACCTCAAAGCAATCTCTACGTTACGTAGGGTAGCAATAGTTTGCGAATGTGCGATGGAATCTCAATGCTAGTGAGGTTGTCACCCACACGAGCGCAACAGACGCTGATTATCTTTCCAGAAGCGATAATCGCGTTTCCGATGGACAACTGATGTTGATAGGTGACGCTCTTGGTCCCAAGGGAAGCGATCCAAGTTTGCGTGGAAATCACATCTTCAAACTTGGCAGGCGATTTGAATTCGCACTCGACTTTCACCCTAGGCCAACTGCAACGCACATTCAGCAAGTCATCACGACTGGATGCATTGGCTGCGGCGACACTTAATCCAAGCGACCGGAGCAAAGCATGTTCCGCTTGCTCCATGTAGATGATCAGCGATGAGAAGTGGGCGATGCCAGCAGCGTCGGTCTCGCAGAATTCGACTCGACGCTCAGAAGTAAAAACCGCTGGCATTACTCTCCGACGTACGGCATCAACGCCATGAATCGAGCACGCTTGACAGCTTGGCTTACGGCATGCTGACTAGCAGCTGAGCAACCTGATTTTCGTCGACTAACAATTCGGCCATGACGATTTACAAGCTTTGTGAGCAGTTCTACGTCCTTGTAATCCACATACATTGGCCGAGGGCGTTTGCCGTCGACTAATAGCGGATCGCGCTTCTTGATTTTGGTCCGTAGACGCGCCCTTTTTCGGGGAACTCTTTTTCCATTTGGGGGGCGACGCGAATTGAACATAGCCAGCGAGTTTAGTTAGAACGAAACGAAATGAAAAAACGCAACGCGTTTAGGGCCACGTATCGTAGCCGTTCGAGAAAACTCCTTCAATAGCCAATAAGGGTGGATGTCATTCATTTTTTCGTCCCTATCGCAATCCAGCGGTTTTCATCGCTTTTGAGCGATCGGCGGCTACTAGGCTCAACGTGAGTGCTGGTATTTTGAAATCGGCTCCGGGTCGGATTGATTCCTACAACCTGCAAATTCCAGCCTACAATCCGCAAATTCCAAGACCGGCGAGTTCGCTGATACGCAACTTCCCCCCTATCTGCCGAAGTAATGTAGCGTGTATTCCGATGACATTTCTTGAGAATTCGTTTCTAAGCAGACCCATCGTGAAAACAAGTATTCCTCTAAATTCGCCTCTTCACGAGACTTTCCGTGTTTTAGGACTTGGTTCGAATCTTGCCAGCGTGCAGGTTCTTGGTCGGGCCCTTGCTAGTCCAAACGAGTCGGTGCGTCACCTTGCATTGCAGACTTTGATTCACCGCGGCGGGCAAGCTGAGATGTCAGCCATCCTGGAAAGGATTGATAACTGCAACGAAACCGAACTGCCATTTCTTGCCAACCATGTTTCGACGTTGATCGTTCCCATTGAGATGGGGCTCGGCGACCGAAATCCGCTGAAACGTCAAAGGTCGTTGTGTGCCATCGCTAAGCTTCAAATTGCATCTCAATTCCATCATCTAGTTCACGCGGCCCAGTCCCCCAATGACCCACAGCAAATTGTTGCAGCAGAGCTTGTGCTCGGTTTGGCATGCAAGCTGGGTGCGGAATCTCGCCGGAATAAGGGGAGGACTAGTAACGCAAACCGAGAACGGTTGCTTTCTGATCTCTGGCAATCGATGTTGCTGTTCGACGACCACCGAATTTCGCAAATCGTTGACGCATGGCTATGCGCATCTCATTGGGAAGATCAAGCATTTAAAGAACTCTTTAAACCAGCTCGTAGCAATCCGGTTTTCAAGTTCGTGACTCGGCAACTGAAGCGCGCTCATCGAGCTCAAATCACGGAACTCTTGGCAGGAGTACTTTGGAGCCAAGCGCCAAGACCAGAGGCGGTACAAGAGTTGGGAGTAAGGACCGAACAAGCCATGGCTGTCCAGCTCGCTGAATATTTCATCAAGTTTGGAATCACGCCCATGGTGACGAAAAACCTGGCGATGAAGATCCCAATCCAGTGCATCGAGCAACTGGATTTTGCGGACAACGCTGTCTCGCTTGTTCATCGCTGCGCCTTGGTTCAACTCTTGGCGGCAGCCGACACGTCTCCCGACAAAATCATTTTTGGCATAACGAAACTGCTCGAAACCCGAGATGTGACAGTCGATCTCGCTTGCTCAAACGCCATCCGCAGTCATAGATCGTTAAAGCCAGAGATTGTGGTAATGGTTTTGAGCGATTGTTTTGACGCGCCAGGTATGAAGCCGTATGAACCCCCACCTTGGAAATCCCGTTTGCGAATAGCGTTGGAGAGATTGATTGAACTTTATCCGCATCAGGCCCCAGCGGTTCAAAGCAGTATTGAATTTATCTTCTCCGATTTTCGGTGCGAAGAGCTAATCAAGCATTTGGACGACTGGCCGGAATCGCACCTGATGGCATACGCCAAAATCGTGCGCATCGCAGAAGTGGGGTTTGTCGAGTTCATTGAAAGGGATGCTCAATCCCAATCCGCTGTCAAACGAAGTCGCGCTATCCACGCAGTTCGATTTCTCGGCATGGACAACGGTCTTGCCGATATTACTCTCGAAGCCATCGAAGACAAAAGCGAAAAAGTTCGTATCGAAGCGATCTATGCGATCACTACCGGACGCAACCGAAACGATGCGATAGAAATCCTGCTTCCACTCATACGAGATGAAGATCAATCGGTCAAAACCGCCGCAAACTTTGCTCTGTCCAGTCTTAGAACGTAGCCATCCATGATTGACGAATTTCCCGTTAGTATTTCTGCGATACTCCGCATTGAAGGATACGACCACCTCATCGTGAAATGGTGGTGGGTAGGCTTAGCCATCATCGCCCTGATGGTCTTACTTGCCAGTTGGCGGCTGACTGTCCAGGTGATATTGTGGTGGAACAAGCCAAGGTCGAAGCCAAGGGGTCTTTTACGGCAATTGGTGCGCGTTCACCGGCTCAATTCCGAAGAAAGAGCTTTGATTTCCCGACTTTCGCCGTTATTACCCCGTGGGGTTCCGGTCTCAATTCTATTTGCAGACCCATCCAGTTGGGCTTGGAATCAAATAAAAGAGCCAACGGTTCTCGACTCGCTGGAAAAATTGTACGTCAAGATCTTTGGGTTTCCTCGTGATCGCGTAGGTAGTTAATGGTATAAAGTCGGCAAATCGCCTTGTTTGGAATTGAAACGTCTGGAGAGTTTTCCGTGTCCGAAATTGATAAAAAGCTTGCATCGCTTGGCCTATCCCTGCCACCGGCTCCAAAACCGGTTGGACTTTACAAACCAATGCTTATCGTTGGAAACCTAGCTTATCTTTCCGGTCATGGACCACTCCAATCGGACGGCAAACTCATTCTTGGACGTGTTGGGGCAGATATGACCCTTGAGCAGGGACAAGTGGCAGCTCGGCAAACCGCTCTGGCGATGCTGGCAACGCTTCGGGCCGGATTGGGTTCGTTGGATCGAGTGGTGCGAATTGTGAAAATCCTTGGACTAGTCCGTTGCACAGATGACTTCGGGCAGTCGCCAGCCGTGATCAATGGATGCAGCCAACTATTTGTCGACCTTTGGGGTGACGATCTCGGAATCGGTGTCCGCAGCGCACTGGGTGCCAATGCCCTGCCGGGTGGTATGGCCGTCGAAGTCGAAGCGATCGTCGAAATCAAGCCATAGTCATGACCGAACGCCAAACACTGTCTTTTATTTCTAAGTCCCTAGAACGAGCTGGGCTCCATCCGAAAACCAAGTATGGGCAAAACTTCCTAGTTGATCTCAATTTGCTCGATATCCTCGTCAAGGGTTCGGATATTCAAAAAACCGACGTAATCCTGGAGGTCGGTACTGGCATGGGTTCTTTGAGCAAACTCATGGCACCACTGGCAGGTGCGATCGTTACGGTCGAAATCGACCGCGATCTTCAAGCCTTGGCTGCAAAAGAACTTCGAGGGGCCGACAATATCACCATGCTCTCTTGCGATGCGCTTCGCAATAAGAACCACATGCGAGAAGAAGTTTTGGTCGCGGTACGCGAACGGCTGGCCAGTATTCCCGGTTCTCGGTTCAAACTGATAGCCAATTTGCCGTACAATGTTGCGACCCCCATCATCAGCAATTTGCTCACCGTCGACCCCTTTCCAGATCGCATGGTGGTTACCATTCAAAAGGAGTTGGCGCAGCGAATCATCGCGGAGCCAGGCTGCAAAGACTACAGCGCCCTAACGATTTGGATGCAAAGCCTGTGCGATTGTGAGATCCTTCGCATCTTGCCTCCGAGCGTCTTCTGGCCGAGCCCGAAAGTGGACTCCGCCATCATCCGCGTAACGCCCAATCCAGCCAAGCGAAGTCGCATCGTTGACCTCGAGTATTATCATTCTCGTTTGCGGGCTCTCTTCTTTCATCGTCGTAAGTTCTTGAGAAGCCAGTTGTTCACCGCCACGCAGGACGATCTTTCCAAAACACAGATCGACGAAATACTAGAAAAACTCGGTCTCGCTCCCAATCTTCGTGCCGAACAACTCAGCGTAGAACAGATTATTGAGTTGCTGGAGGCGACCCGCTTGATGACTGTGGCCAATCCTGTCGCCAACAAAGCTTGAGTGCGAGCGCCTCACATGTTTACCGGATTGGTTGAAGCGAAAGTGAGTCTCGTGGACTCGGTCATTGAGGGGACCGGAAAACGCATGGGCTTTGACCTAGGCCCGATTTGTGATGGTGTACGCATAGGAGATAGCATCGCACTCAATGGCTGTTGCCTGACGGTTGTGGCAATCGACGGAACGAAGTGCTTGTTCGAATTGGGTGCAGAAACGCTCTCTCGCACTAGCCTTGGCAAACTTGAGCTGTCGCATCAGGCCAATTGCGAGCGGTCGCTGAAAGTTGGAGATCGACTAGGCGGGCATTACGTTACTGGGCATATCGATGGCCAAGGCACACTCGAGCGTCGTCGCGACGAAGGGGAGTGGTCTTACTTTTTTTTTAAGGCGCCGGTCAGTTTGCTTCGGCAAATGGCCAGCAAAGGTTCGGTAACGATTGACGGTGTAAGTCTCACTTTGGTGGACGCCAACGACGTTTTCTTTAGTGTCGCGTTGATCCCACATACGCTCAGTCATACAACCCTGGGCAGCTTGCGAGTTGGCGACCAAGTCAACTTAGAAACCGATATCCTGGCCAAGTACGTGCAGCGAGCTATAGCATCGTCGACTTGATGATCCATGCCCCTGGCTTCAGGCCGGGGGATATGACCATCTAGGTCTAGAGGGATGGTAACTATCGCCCGAGTGGAATCTGGGGGCATTCACACGTGCAAGCCGGCAGCATGACCGGTGCTCCAGGCGGCTTGGAAATTGTATCCACCGATCGGTCCATCGAGATCGAGTATCTCGCCCGCCAAAAACAAGCCAGGCATTTTGCGGCTTTGCATGTCCTGAAAGTTCACTTCACCCAGAGCGACACCACCGGCCGTCACTTCCGCCTTGGGATAGCCTCGAGTACCTTGAATAGGCACAGACAACGCCTTGAGTCGCTCGATCAAGCCGTTCCGAACTTTCTTGGACATCTCCGCCGTGTGCACTTCGTTGGTCGAGCCAACCAAAGCGACCAAGGCCGTTGCAAGGCGTTTTGGAATGCGTTGGCTAAGCACATTGGTGATCGTTTTGTTCGACTCCTTGGCAACATCGATCAACCATTGCTCACATGCTTCGCGTGAAACGTCCGGCAATAGATCGATCAACATGGCAGCCGTATGCTCGTTAGGCAAATCCGAAAAACAGCGAGAGACATTCATGGCGGTTGGGCCACTACAGCCCATATGGGTCCAAAGCAATCCGCCGCGGGATGTCGCTCGTTCCATTTTTGCAATCTTGCCATCTTGTCGGGTGACGCGTGCCGTTACTTCGGCATCCTCCAACGTGATGCCACTCAACTCATGAACCCATGCTTCGTTGGAAAGCAAGGGAGTCAATGCAGGGCGAAGCGGAGTAATCGTATGCCCCATGGCTTGAGCCCATGGATAGCCGTCACCCGTCGTTCCACAGCCGCTGTAGCTGAGTCCTCCACAGGTCAACAGAATGGAGTCGCACGCGAAGTTGACGCTGGATTGGCCTTGAATCTTTGCCGAAACTTCGAAACCACCGCTTTCCAGGGGAAGTGGCCGAATCGATTGGACTGCGGCACCAGTGACCAAACTGGCACCCTCGCGTGCCAACCGTCGCACGACCGCATCGCGAACATCGATAGCTCGGTCGCTCGCGGGAAAAACCTTGCCGGTTTCTTCGACTTTGGTCGGTACCCCCTCGTGGTCCATCTGCCGGACGACCTCTTGGGGAGACAGTCGGCTTAAAACCGAGAGTAAAACGCGACCATTTTTTCCGAAGGCATCTGCGATTTTGCGACTATCGCAGTTGTGGGTGATGTTGCAGCGAGTCCCCCCCGACATCAGGATTTTGACGCCCGCTTTGTTGTTCTTTTCTAATATCAGGACTCTTCTGCCTCGCGCAGCCGCAGTTCCGGCAGCCCAGAGCCCGGCTGCACCTCCACCTACAATGATTACGTCCCACCGCGTTTGCATGAATGATTCGCTATTGGTTCTGCACGATTTTGGATTCGACGGTACACTATATCCGAAGGTTTTGGCGACTTTCGTGACACGACGCCGATCAAAAGCTACCACCCAATCGAATCCATGTCGACCGAAGTAAAAAAAACAGAAGTTGGAAGTTATTTCATTTCCAACTATCCACCCTTCTCGCAATGGACTGGGGACGCGTTGCCAGCCATTCATGCAGCGATGGCGAGTCCGCCGCTAAAACAACGGTCGGCATCTGGCGAAGCGGTTGAGACTCCGCTCGGTTTGTACCTGCACATTCCTTTTTGCCGCAAGCGTTGCAAATTCTGCTACTTCAAGGTCTTTACCGACGTCAACGCGGGAGAAATCGAACGCTACGTCTCGGCCCTAACCCATGAAATCGAGCTGGTCTCCCAACAACCGGTGATGGGCGGTCGACCCTTTCGCTTTGTCTATTTCGGCGGCGGCACCCCGAGTTTTCTATCGGTCAAACAATTGCAGTCGCTGTTCGACCGATTGCATAAGAGCATTTCTTGGGACCAAGCCGAAGAAGTTACCTTCGAATGCGAGCCCGGCACTCTCAGCGAATCCAAAGTGCATGCGCTTCGCAATTTAGGTGTTACCCGATTGAGTCTTGGCGTGGAAAACTTTTCCGATGCCATCCTTGAGGAAAACGGTCGTGCCCATTTATCCAAGGAAGTCCACAAAGCCTGGGAATGGATCGTGGCCGCAGGTTTTCCCAATGTGAATATCGATTTGATTTCTGGCATGGTCGGCGAGACATGGGACAACTGGCGCGAAAACGTTCGCCAAACGTTGGAGCTTTCTCCTGAAAGTGTCACCATTTATCAAATGGAATTGCCTTTCAACACGGTCTACTCCAAGGACTTGCTGCAGACCCATCTAGCGGCTCCAGTCGCCGATTGGCAAACGAAACGGGATTGGGTTCAGTATGCGTTCGAAGAATTTCAGAAATCAGGCTACCAAGTCAGCAGCGCTTATACGGTCGTGAAAGATCCTTCCAAGGTTAGTTTTTCGTATCGGGATAACCTGTGGCGAGGTTCGGATTTGATCGCAACCGGCATTGCGAGCTTCGGGCATGTATCGGGGGTTCATTATCAAAACGTACCGGAATGGCCAAACTACCTCGGAGCTCTACTCGACGAGAATCGGCTACCCATCGGACGAGCCTTTGTCCCGACCGAGGAACAATCCCTCATACGCGAGATGATTTTGCAATTGAAGCGAGGCTATCTGGACGTCGGGTATTTTGAAACGAAGTTTAATACCAACATCGTTGAGCGATGGCAAAACGAATGGAATGAGTACGTCGTCGATGGCTATGTCTTGCTAAAGACGGATACAACAGGCAATTGCAATCGCGTCGAATTGACCGTAGATGGACTGCTGCGAGTCGATGGACTACTGCCTGCCTTCTTTGAGCCGCAGTTCCGTGGAGTTCGTTACACATGAGCGAGACGCTCACGTTCATGATGGGGGATTTCGCAGCCGAATTCCCAACCGACCGACTTTACGCAAAAAATCACATGTGGGCCATCCCTAAGGACAGCCAAATCGTTCGGTTTGGTTTCTCGGCCTATGCCGTCCGACTTTTGCAGGATATTTATTTTTTGGAGTTCGGCATCGAAGAGCAAGCCGAATTGAAAAGCCGCCAGGAATTTGGCAACATTGAAAGCAAAAAGGCCGAGAGCGGGTTGTATGCTCCCATGACCGGCAAGGTTGTCAGGATCAATGAGCAGTTGCTCAACGATCCGTCAGGTATTAACGTGGATAAATACGGCGAGGGTTGGTTGATGGAAATGCAAGGCGATGCAAGTGGGATGCTCAGTCCGCCAGAGTATTTGGAACACTTAGCAAAAGCCTGGGATGTTGCCCAAAGAACCATCAAAGGGCAAGCCAACACGATCGATTCGAACGAGGAACAAACAAAATGGTAAGCGCAAACAACGGAAGTTCACCCTCCAACGGTTTGTTGATCGTGGTCTCTCAGGGCCAGAGCCGCAGCCCTGAAAAGCGAGCGCTCGAAGACTCGATTGCGACCATCGCGGCAAGTCTTCCCAATACGACAAGTTTGGTCGTCCCCCATTTATATGACCTGGCTTCGGATAGCCAAAGCGTTATTAAAATGCGAGAGTGGACCGGTCCAATCGTCATTCTGAGTTGGCTTTTCGATCGGGCTGGTTTCTGGGTCCTCGATCGCCATGAAATACGTGGCCAGCACGGTGAAGTGCAACTGTTGAATCTGGATCTGGTCAACGACGAGGATGAGGAAGAAGTCGACAAGGAAGACGAGAAGGCTGCCGATCGCGTTGCCAATATCGCGATTCGCCCGTCGCGAAAGATTTATTCGATCGACATGCGGGCGGGCAGTTCAGGGGAAGTATTCGCGGCTGAGTTTCGACGCATTCTGACGGCAGAACAACTCGATGCACCCAAGAAAGACCTCTTGTCGCTCGATCGGTTCTTGAATCCAACCAACTCGACGGCATTGTCGATGGACGGGTCGGGGCGATTGGATGGAATTGCCAGCACCCCTGTTTCGCACGATTCACCGCTTGGAATTGTCCCCTTGCGAATGGACGAGCACCCGCAACGGCGTTGGTATCCGGTGATCGACTACAGCCGCTGCACGAACTGCATGGAGTGTATCGATTTCTGTTTGTTCGGTGTGTATGGAGTCGATCGCGGCGAGACCATCTTGGTGGAGCAGCCAGACAACTGCCGAAAAGGCTGTCCGGCGTGCTCTCGGGTTTGCCCAGAAAATGCGATCATGTTTCCACAGCACAAAACGCCTGCCATCGCAGGCGCGCCGGTGGATGCGGGCGGATTTAAGATAGACCTCTCAAAATTGTTTGGAGCGCCAGAACGGGACGAGGATCCTGCCGAAGCAGCCGCCCGCGAGAGAAACGAGCAATTGATTTTGGCAGGACGAGCGGCGGTTGATTTCAACCCAGCCACTGCGACCATTGAGGCCGTTGCACCGAAACAAGAACGCAAGCACGATGAACTGGATTCATTGCTCGATCAACTTGACGCGTTGGATTTGTAGTTCGGCGAGCGGCAGATTGGAGAATCCCAACCCGAAGCGTAAGCGAGGGACAATTTCGCAGGTCCCTCACTTACGTATCGGGTTAGGATTGGTCGTTTTCCCATCGCCGCTCGCCTTAAGCTATTTTGGTCGTGAATCGAGCCAGTCCGCCACCCATTGATTGAGAAGTGCCTGTTCTTTGAGTCTAGCTTGAGGTGTGCAAGCCGCTCGATAGCTTTCCGAATCAGGTAGACAAGAAATCAATCCGTGCGCCCACGCGCGCTGTTGCTTTTCGCTAATCCTTCGATCCCGCTTGGCATGTTCCGATTCGAACTCACTCCAACCATTTGTTTCCGAATCATTGTCCATTGGCGATGATTCCTTGCAGGTGCGCGATTCGTTCGCTTTTGCGATAGACCTCTGGAAGTGCCATCTGACATGCCAATAGATCCTCGGACGAAATCAAACGCACATAAGTGGATTGGTCGATTTCAAACAGTACGGATCGAGCCAGTGCTTCGGAAAAACTAGGTATGCCAGGGAGCGACAGGAAAATGTCCACCGGGCCAAATTGGGTTAATAAACAGAAAACACTTTGGCCGGAAAGCCATCCCTTTGGTTTGGCACTTACTTTTCCCCAATCCTCATCGCGCCTGCCCCATTCTGCCCCAAGATCCATTAGAGCAATCTCACAGTACTGCCGATTTTGTGGCGTGTCGTCAATGAAGAGATCAATGTCCTGCGTGGTCACTGGTTTGTGCCGCAAGAAGTAGTTCAGACCACCAACCAAAAGATAGGACACGCCATGGCTATTCATGCCCGAAAAAACGCGGCGATAATCGAAAGGCAATTTCTCCATTGAGGCGAGCGACTCTGGATTCATGACCGGGAAAACAGGAAACCGGTGTCATTGTAATCCAGCCGCAGCGAACAGCGTAGTGAGTTTCGCCCGCGGACTGTCGATCCGGAAAGTCCGGCAATGCCACTTTTTCAGCAAAAACGATCCAAGCTGGCCATTGTCGTTTTCTTTGGATTTCGTTCAAAAACAACGAGCGGAGGTTTCAATGGCGCTATTCTATCGAGGGCAATTCAGGGCCTTTGACTTCTTTGATCGCGGTGGGCTCGCTGTTAACAGCCGACCCTTTTACCTTTCGAATGAGTCCACTGAGTGATTTCGTTTCATTGGACGAAACGCCCGATTCGATCGCTTGATCCTCGGCTTTTTTGAAGTGCGTGAGTTCGGTTCGCAAAATCCCCAACAGCGTTTGTAGCAGCACGACCACCATCGGTCCGACCAAAATTCCAATCGGCCCCAACGACTGAATACCGCCCAGCACACTCAGCAACGCAAGCAATGGGTGCAGTTGGCTTTGGCCATGCAACACAAACACCTTGACCAAGTTATCCACGGTCCCCACCACTAACATTCCCCAAACTACAAGCAATCCGGCGGCAATCAGTTTCTCTTCATAGATAGCCAGATACAAACAGACGGGTACCCAAACAATGGCCGGTCCCACGAAAGGGACTAGGGCGCAGGTTGCCGTGAGCGCCGTCAAAAGGATCAGCGAAGGCATGCCTGCGAAATAATATCCAATCCCTGCGACCAGCCCCTGCAACAGGGCGGACAACACTGTGGCCAATACAATCGCCCGCGATATGCGGTCAAATTGTGCAAGCAATTCAAGCTCGTAACGATCATCCAGCGGACTCAACTCCATCAACGTGCGAACCATGCCTGGCCCGTCGTATAAAAAGAAATAGAGGGACACAAGCAGAATACTGCTGCTGATTATGAACTTAAGCAAAAACGCCGCGGAGTCGCCCGTGAATGTCAATAATCTAGGCCGAATGTAGGCAAAGAAACCAGCGTTGAGCGCGTCAACATCTTCGTCGGTAGGATTGACAAGATCCATGAGCGCCCCTTTCCAAGGCCCACCCGAAATCGTTTCGCGCGTGTGCTGCCATTGCGACACCAATTCCGCTACTGCCCGTTGTAGCTGGGCCATGGTCGTGTCCTCGTTTGGCTCGAAAGCATTTAAGCAATCGTTCATTTCAACGACTTCCTTTTTCCACCCAAGTCCCTTTTCGATCAGCGAACTACGAGCTTCGACAGCCATCCCCCATTCCGTTTGGGTCAGCTCACTCAACTGCGGTCCTGAATTAGACCGAACACGATCCTTTTCGATTCGGAAGTCATCCTCCGATTCTTGCTCTTGCAACGCGATGAGACCTTTGAGATCGCTACCCGTCTTGGCAAAAAACCCTTCCATCTCATTATCGAACGAAACAGAATGTCGCGTGCGTGCGGAGGGTTTGTCTCGTAGACGGGCGATTCTGTTCGCCAAATCAACGCGTGTCGACTCGACCAATCGCGGAATGAGTTGGTCCATCAGAACGCGAATCTCAGTCACATCGCTCTTCAATAGTCCTTTGTCGCTGACCAACTCTTGGTAGCTTCGTGCTTGGGCCACTTGAAACTGGATGTCATCTACTTTTTTCTGAATTGCTTGCACTTGATTTGCGAAAGGGAAATCGAGATTAAACAAGTTGTTGGCCCGAAGTCGAGCCAGCCCCAATTTGATGCTGGATGCGTTAAAGTTCCTATACAAACTGGCGCCTTGAATCGCCGCCATGGACAATACCAAGGCTGTCGGAATGAGAACAATCAATACAATCAAGGTCGTCGTAACGCCTGCGGCGACATGCTCACGGTCCCCCACTTTGGCGCGGACCCATCGGTGCAACGGCCGGAAAACGACCACCAGCACCGCCGCCAGGAACACGGGCACAAAGAACCCTACCATGACTTTGTAGAACAGCGCACCGATCACAATGATGATGGCCAGCAACACCGCAAAGGAAATATATCGAGCCATCGAGGTAGTTTTTCGGTAAAAGAAGCTAAATGAAAGCCAACAACCCTCGGACAGACCTGGACAAACAAGCATTCTCTGCCAGGATTTCCCGACTGATTTTATCGTAAAACAGCAATCGGCTCTACCATGCCAAGATTTCTAAGTTCGTCCACCCAAATGTGCTCATGATGCAACCCCCGGCCAAAGAGGAAGCGAAATCAGTTCCGACCCGTTCCACCGACAAACCAAAAGACAATTCGAATTGGCTCACTCGTTTCAAGCCCGTCCTGAAATGGGTCATTGCCTTGGTTGTGTTTGTGTTTCTGGTTTTGACCATCCGAAAGGCTTATTCGGACGTGTTGGAACACAGGGAACATCTTGATTTTTCCGCAATGGATTGGCGATGGCTTCTGGCTGGAGTCCTTGTCTACACCCTCGGAATGATGCCAGCCGCAGCCGCATGGCTGCAAACCCTGAGAGCCTTCGGGCAAAGCGTTCCGTTTTGGATAGGCTTGCACGCCTATTTTATGGGACACCTTGGAAAATACGTTCCCGGCAAAGCCATGGTCATCGTATTGCGAGTCGGACGACTGGCTCCTCTTGGTATAGAAATTAAACCCACGGTCGTAAGTATCTTTGTGGAAACGTTGACCAGTGTGGCTGTCGGTGCGATTGTTGGCTGCATCTTCATTTTCTTCGCTCCGGAATTCCCACCCCGTTGGATCATCGTTGGAGCTGCCATCTGCATTCCTTGCTCGCTGCTGCTCCTTTTGCCGCATACGTTTCGAGCATTGCTAGCCATCTTGGCCAAGAGCAAGATCGGACGCATGCCGCGTTCGGTTAGCGCAGCGTTTACATGGCCAATGATGCTTCGAACCTGCGCCTGGATGGCTTTAGGTTGGATGCTCCATGGAACCGCCGGCTGGCTCGTGCTTGCGGGGATTCAGTCCACTCCAGGTCTATGGACATTCCAAGCCTGGACAGCCTGTGTCGCCGCTGTGTCTCTCGGTGCCGTAGTAGGATTTGCATCCATGCTGCCAGGCGGGGCAGTCGTCCGAGAACTTGTCATCACTTGGCTACTCAGTAGCATCGTCCCACAACCCGTTGCACTCATTGCCGCCATCGCGTTTCGCATCGCAAACTTATTAGCAGAGTTTTTGGTGGTAGGCGCAATCTCCCTGGTAAAGGGAAAAACAACGACCAGATAACGCAACTTCAAAAGCAATCGGCGCAGACTGCGACCGACCTCACCCCTATGGCTGTGAAGCATTTTCACCAACAATTCGGCTAGGTTGAGCGGGAGCTTGCCTCCCCTCAACCTTGTTTTGGCGTACTACCTAACGGCCAGGTAACCACCGCAGTCCGCTCCCGCCTCGACCGAATCAGGCG
Source organism: Pirellula sp. (assembly GCA_031427235.1). Classification (GTDB taxonomy): domain Bacteria; phylum Planctomycetota; class Planctomycetia; order Pirellulales; family Pirellulaceae; genus JBKCUI01. Next base: position 221 of record JANPNA010000377.1, on the reverse strand, counting down.
GTCGAGGCGGGAGCGGAGTGCGGTACTTTAAGGTCGGAGCCGCGCTTTTAGTACGCCAAAACGGCGTCCGTCGGAGGCAAGCTCCGATCGGACGAAAATGCTTCACAGCGTTGCCTCACACCTCACCTCACCTCACCCCTCAACCCTCAACTAAGCTAGCCCGGAGGCGAGGCATAAGTGGCGTATCCGGTTGGGATGGCCCATTCAGCTTGAATACCGAC
>JANPNA010000376.1:0-13785 GCA_031427235.1 Pirellula sp. | reverse complement strand
GATGACGCATACGTTTCCGATGAATTAAGTCTATGTAGAGGTCGTATTCCAAACTGCTACGTCAAAGAGTTTGTGATTGGTGACACCGTTCGAGATTGGTCAGTTACATCGAATGAGTTTGCATTTGCGCCGTATGATTCGCAATTCATTGCAATCAGTTTCGATGCGTCTGCCGATTGGGCAAAATGGCTTTGGTCGATGCGAACTTCGATTGGATCAGTTATTTCATTCGCAGGTAGGACGCGCATCGAGTGTGGCGACCAATGGTGGACCTGGTACCGGTGGATTCCCGAAAAGTATCGTTCACCGTTTTCAATCGTGTTTGCGGAAGTCGCGACTCACAATCATTTTGTATTGGATCGTGGCGGGAAGGTGTTTAATCGTACGGCACCGGTGATCAAGCTGCCCAAGGATGCGACCGAAGACGATCACCTCGCCCTTCTCGGCCTCCTCAATAGCTCTACAGCTTGCTTCTGGATGAAACAGGTAGCACACAATAAGGGTGATTCGACGGATCAACATGGTGCTCGGACCATCGGTGACCCAGCGTTCAATACATATGCGTTCAACGGAACACTTATTGGAAAACTTCCATTACCCGAAGGCCGACCGCTTTTAACCACGCAGCATCTTGACCAACTAGCGCAACAACTCACGTCATTATCCCCATCGTTGGTATTGAACGGCGGAGCCGTCATTGTTCGGAACGGCGGAGCCGTCATTGTTCGGAACGGCGGAGCCGTCATTGTTCGAAACGGCGGAGCCGTGGTATTAGATAGCCAGGGGTGCAAACCCCTGGTAGGCAACCCCACGCCCAATGTTGAATCGCGGAGCGATGGCATTGGACATGGCGATAATGCCACGGCTCCGCCGTTTAACGCGCGGGGGCGCGACGCGACTGGGGTTTGCACCCCAGGCTATCGAATGCCATCGCTCCGCGATTGAATGCGGCGCGTTCGAATTCGGAATCGATTCGGCAGCAGATGGTCGCTGGCCAAGAGAATCTCGATTGGGAATGCTACAAGCTCTATGGTTTGATCGAACAGGATCTAATTGAAACACAGAGTCACGGAGAACACAGAGAAACATCCAACTCTGTGCCCTCCCTATCTCCGTGGTGCCCAATCCACCCTGGCCAACGCGCCTTTGAAATTGTTCTTGCAAGAAAGATCGCTGCTGGCGAGACGCAGTCGACGTGGTTCGAACGCCACGGCTCAACACCGATCACCAAATTGCCTTCCGACTGGCCCGAAGATTACAAAAAACTCGTAGAGCGACGCATCGAACTTATTGAAAACGATCCGAACATCCGACTGATCGAACAACCCGAGTACAAACGCCGTTGGAACACCGAAGCGTGGGAGTCGCAACTTGAACGCGCTCTGCGAGAGTGGTTGCTGCTGCGAATGGAAACTTACTTCGACTTTGATGGACGGATGAAAGAAAGTATTCAGTGTTCAGTGTTCAGTGTTCAGTCGGAGCAAGAAACTGAAAACCGAAAACTGAAAACTGAAAACTCACCTCCTCTTGCATCTATCCAACTTGTATCGATTGCAAAGCTTGCAGACGTCGCATCGAAGGATGCCCAGTTTCTAGAAGTCGCAGAACTCTATCGAGACGATCCCGCGTTTGATGTCCAAGCACTCGTCGAAGAACTTGTGCTGGCCGAGAGCGTTCCGCACCTGCCGATCCTCCGCTACAAGGACTCAGGACTTCGCAAGCGAGTCGAATGGGAGAAGACTTGGGACTTGCAACGGGCGGAAGACAAGGCAAGTGTTCAGTGTTCAGTGTTCAGTGTTCAGTCGGAAGAAAAAACTGAAAACCGAAAACTGAAAGCTGAAAACTCTATCCCCGTTCCCCCTAAATACATCAGCGCCGACTTCATTTCGACCGGTGGAGCCCGTTACTGGTCACTGCGTGGCAAGCTGGACGTGTCCAAGGAGCGCTGGATCAGCTTCCCACACTGTGAAGGCCCCGACGGAACGCTCGTCATCTGCTGGGCTGGTTACGATCACCTGCAACAAGCCCAAGCCATCAGCGCTTACTACGTCCGCGTGCAAACCGAGTTCGGCGGCAGCGACGATCCCCGGCTCATCCCGTTGCTCGCCAGCCTGATCGAGCTCCTCCCCTGGCTTAAGCAATGGCACAACGAACCCAACGCCAACTTCGACGGCCTCCGCATGGGCGACTACTTCGATGGTTTTGTAAACGAAGAAGCTCGCAATATGGGTAAGACACTTCAAGAGATCAAAGCCTGGGTTCCACCGAAGAAGGTAGTAAAGGCAAAACTAACTAAAGGCAAGAAGAGATCGGTTCAAGCAGAAGTCGAGGCCGATGAATGACTTCGCTAACCACAATCACACAGCGTATGTTTCGGCTATCGACAACAATCGCGAAACGGTCGCTAGTTCACGAATTGGAGAATTCAAATGAATAGATTGGCTTTCACACAAGTTTCCATTGATGGATTTCGTGGACTAAAGAAGCTTCAGCTAGACCAATTAGGACCTCTAAACATTCTCGTTGGCGAGAATAACTCGGGGAAGACAAGCGTCTTGGAGGCGATCTCAGTACTTTGCCGTCCTTATGAGCCTTACGAATGGCTCACAATGGTACGTCGTCGAGACTTTGGTCAGCTTGACGAGACTCGGGTACAGTCATTGCGATGGTGCTTCTTTCAGAGCGGAGAGCTTGAAGATTCTGAACACATGTATGAAGGTAAATGCTCATTTGAGTGCAAAGGATCTTTTCCAGTTCGCAGGCTCGAAGTTGATTACAGAGATATTGTTGGTGAGCCAAGCGAACGAGAAATGGATCGACTAAATCGTCAACGCAATCGAACAGGTGAGTTTACAGATTTGGAAAGCCAATGGCGAGGAGCACAGATCATCCACCATATTTGGGATGAGTCGCAACCATACGATCACCCACCGGATCCAATGGTTCTTCAAATCTGGGAGGAAGACCGAATGTCTGGGGTTCGAAGTCGGCCTTCAGGTAAACGAATGCCTCAAGACATCCCAGCTGAAATGCTTACTCCGTATTCTTACCAGCTGAACCGAATGCAAGTGAGTTCACATTCGCAACAACTATTGTTTCCGCTTTTTGACAAATACAAATCTGGGCGAGAGGCAATTGTTGACTTGGTTCGTGAGTTTGATCCGGATGTGCTTGACATCAACGTGGCCTCACTACGAGGCGGTCGCCCGGCTCTTTATGTAAGCCATAAGCGGCTGGGACCGGCACCGTTATCCGTGTTTGGTGATGCGCTAAGGCGAGCAGTACTGCTCGCAAGCACTATTCAAACTTTGGCTGGTGGCGTGCTTCTGGTCGATGAGATGGAAACCGGGATTCACGTAAGTGTACTGAAGAAAGTGTTTGTATGGCTCGTGAAAGCGGCAAGTCGTTTCGACGTACAGATCATTGCGACCACTCATAGCCTTGAGGCAGTCGACGCGGTTTGCGATTCCATGAAGGACCGGATTGATGACTTGGTTACCTTCAATATTGATCAATCGGCTGATGAGACCAGAGTAAAACGAATTGCGGGAAATCTTCTACATCGCTTACGCCATGAACGCGGATTGGACGTGAGGTAGAACATGCCAAAATACGGATACCTAGTGGTTGAAGGGCCACATGACGTTGAGTTTGCCTACAGACTATTGAGTCCGTTTGGATTCAAAAGAGTTCAATGGGAGAAGGATCTCGATGAATTTCTTGATCCATTAGTTCCGCGAAAGTTCCCGCTGGACGACGGCGATCTTCAAAAGCGAATTCCAGTACCACTGTTCTTGCAAAGCGATTCTCATGCAATCGCAATTCACAGCGCCGGCGGCGATTCCAGGTTGACCGAAGTTGTCCAAGAAAATGCGGTCTATCTGGATCATAACCAAATAACTGGTGTCGGGATCCTGCTTGATTCCGACCACGCAGTACCCGCACTCGAGCGATTCAACGGAATCAAGTTAACGATGCAACAACTTGGCGTTACATTGCCGAATGCTCCCGGGTTCGTTCAAGCTGGCAACCCTAAGTATGGGGTGTTCGTATTGCCGGACAATACGGTCCAAGGAACGCTGGAGGAGTTGCTATTAGAAACCGCCTCGCAGGTTTATCCCAACCTTTTGGCCTCAGCTACGCAGCACATTGACAATGCATACCTCGAAAATGACCTCACAGGCGACGACAAGAAGGACGTCAATAAGCCTGCTGGAAGAAAAAAGGCAATAGTGGGAGCGATGGCGAGCTTGCTCAGGCCCGGAAAATCGGTTCAGGTTTCCATTCAAGATAACAGATGGTTCAGAGCAAACGCCTTAAATATCCCCAGAGTAAAAGCTGTTCAGGATTTCCTAAAAGATCTTTTTGAGCTGTAGAACCGACAGTTATTCGAATATGACCGTGGATAACTGAAAACTGAAGACAGACGACTGAAAAACACAATGACACTACTCAAAGACCTAATCGATATTCCCGAGCACATCGACAAGGGACAATTCGTTCTGCGACTGACCGAAGGGGTCACTGATCCGCAGGCGACCGTTGCGGCTTATGTGCCGACGCCTCAGCTCGTTCTGGCGTTCGACGATGCGATGAACTTCATCAAGGGCTCCATTCTCGGGCATACGAGCAAGGCAACTTATCTGCACGGTAGCTTCGGTAGCGGTAAGAGCCACTTTATGGCGATCCTGCACCTAATTCTTTCCGGCAATGCTTCGGCGCGTGCGATTCCTGAACTTGCTGCAACCATCCAAAAGCATAACTCTTGGATGGAAGGCAAGAAGTTCTTGTTGGTTCCGTACCACATGATCGCGGCCCATGATGTGGAGTCAGGCATCTTGGGCGGTTATGTCGATTTCGTTAGACGAGTGCATCCGACCGCCCCGATCCCTGGCGTCTATCTGGCCGAAGGTTTGTTCAAGGACGCATCCGCGTTACGCCAACGCATGGGTGACGAAGCGTTCTTCGCTGCGATGAGCGAAGGTGCTAGTACCGACAGTGACTTTGGCGATGTGGACGTTGGGTGGGATGCCGCACGATTTGATAGCGCAGTGGACGCCGATCCAGGTTCGGAAGAGCGATCGCAGTTGATCAGTGCGCTAGTTGGAAAGTTCTTTGGTTCGTACGATACACAGGCTGGTGGACACGGTGAGGCTTTCATCTCATTGGACAAGGGGCTGTCGGTTATTAGCCGGCATGCAAAGGATCTCGGCTACGATGCGTTGATCCTTTTCCTTGACGAACTGATTCTGTGGTTGGCCAGTCACGCTGCAGATTTGAAGTTCGTGCACCAGGAAGGTCAGAAGCTGGCGAAGCTGGTAGAAGCGCAAACGGCCGATCGACCGATTCCGGTCGTTAGCTTCATCGCTCGTCAGCGTGACTTGAGCGAACTGATCGGCGACTCGGTTCCGGGAGCCGACCGACTCAATTTCGGTGACGCTCTCAAGCATTGGGAAGGGCGATTCCACAAAATCACGTTGGAAGACCGTAACTTGCCAGCGATTGCCGAACGTCGCGTTCTGAAGTGCCACTCGCCTTCTGCGCGACAGGAACTAAATGCAGCGTTCGAGCAGACGGCCAAGATCCGCGAGTCGGTGATGACGACGCTGTTGACCGGAGAAGGCGACCGGGAGATGTTCCGCAAGGTCTATCCCTTTAGCCCAGCTCTGGTGCAAACGCTGATCGCGGTGTCGAGCGTGCTGCAACGCGAACGTACGGCACTGAAGGTGATGATGCAGTTGCTGGTCGAGCAACGCGATGTGCTAACAGTCGGCGACATCGTTCCTGTGGGTGATCTGTTCGATGTGATCGCTCACGGGGATGAGGCGTTCAGCCAAGAGATGGCGATCCACTTCGACAATGCCAAGCGACTGTACCACCACAAGTTGCTGCCGATGCTGGAGAAAACGCACGGACGTAGGGAGGAACTCGAAAAGCTGCCAACCGATAATCCGCGCCGAGTGGGTTTTCGCAACGACGACCGATTGGTAAAGACGCTGCTCCTGTCGGCCCTGGTACCCGAAGTGGAAACGCTGCGTGGGTTGAACGCAGAACGCCTAGCGGCCCTCAACCACGGCACGATCAAGACTCCGATCGCCGGACGCGAGGGGCAAGAAGTTCTGCGTCGTGTGCGTAACTGGGCGGCCAGTGTGGGCGAGATTCGTATCGGCGAGGAAACTAACCCATCGATCTCGATTCAGCTATCCGGCGTTGATACCGAAGGGATCATCAAGCAGGCGGAACGCGAAGACAATCAAGGCAATCGGATTCGTCGCGTTCGGCAAATGCTTTTTGAACAGTTGGGAGTTTCAGGCGAAGACGAGTTCCAGCAGCACTACAATTTCAATTGGAAGAATACCAGCCGAACGTGTACCGTCCTATTCAAGAATATACGTGAGTTGCCAGACGCGTCGTTTGAGAACAACGATGAAGACTGGAAGCTGGTCATCGACTTCCCATTTGACGAGGCAGGCCACGGGCCGAAGGACGACATCAGCCGCCTGCAGGCGTTCAAAACGGTGAATCCACTCGGGGCCAAGACAATCTGCTGGATTCCACAGTTCTTTAGTGCCGACGCGTTGAAGGACCTTGGGATGCTGGTCATCCTTGAGCACATTCTCACCGGCGAGCGATTTGGTCAGTACTCGAACCATTTGTCGCCTCAAGATCGGCAAGCGGCTAAGTCGTTGTTGGAGAATCAGCGAAGCGTGCTGCGTACCCGAGTTCAGAATCATTTGGACGCAGCCTACGGCCTGGACGCAATTACCCAGGGTTCACTCGATACGACTCACGAACTCGAACAGCATGAACAGTTCGTCTCATTGGACGATGGTTTTGATCCGCAGCCTCCTGTTGCGGCCAACCTTGGTGGCGCTATGAATCACTTGCTCAGCCAAGCTTTCATGAGTGAGTTCCCTGGGGCACCGAATTTTGAGGCCGAGGTGAAGATTGGCAATCTTCGCAAGGTTCAAGCAGTGCTAAGCGAGGCGGCTCAGTCACAGGACGGACGCGTGGCGGTCGACAAGACGATTCGTTCATTGGTACGCCACATCGCCAATCCGCTTCAATTAGGCGAGATGGGTCATGACGCCACGCACTTTGTCTTGGGGCATCACTGGCGGAATCACTTCAACAAGAAGGCTGCGGAAGCATCTAGCACGATCAGCGTAGGCCAGCTCCGCAAGTGGATCGATCAACCACGGGCGATGGGTTTGCCCAAGGAAGCACAGAACCTGGTGATTCTGACCTATGCCGAGCAGACCAACCGCACGTTCGTGTTTCACAATGCTCCGGTCGATGTCTCGCTGACCAATCTGTCCAACGACTTTGTGCTGCAAGAGCAGAAGCTTCCCGATGAAGCGCATTGGAACGTAGCAGTCAGCCGCGCTGCACAGATCTTTGGTGAAGCCGTATCGCCGCTCATGAAAGCCACGACGGTTGCGAACCTTTCAGCCGCACTGAAGAAGAAGTCTTCTGAGGTTCGCTCGTCGTGCGTTACGCTCCAAGAGCGACTGAAGGATCGACTATCGAAGCTCGGAATTGATCCTGCAGACAGTTCGCGACTGACGACAGCCTCTGCGACTGCCAGCTTGGTGGAGAAGCTGCATGCTACAGAAGCGAGTCAAGTTGTGGCGACGCTTGCTTCGGCAGCGATCGCAACTACGGAAGCGGCCATGGGGGAATGCTTGAGCAAAGCTTCGCAGTTGTTGGCGACGATCGAGAGTACCAACTGGGAAATCTTTGATGCGATCAACAAGCTAACTGGAGACAAGTCAGCAACCGCGCAGTCGATTCGATCGTCAGTGGTACAAGCATTGCGGTCGGATGAACACGTGATTTTGTTGGGACCTGCGTTGCGAGAGGCTCAAGCGAAAGCAATGCGATTGGTACAAGAAGCCATTGGTGCCCAGTCGTCGGTAATCAGTCGTCAATTGGATGGAGGGACGACACCGGTCATCGGTCCGTATTCTGCAAACCAAGAAGGAAGAAATTCAGGTCACTTGCGCGGCGTCAGCGTTGACGAGGCGAGGAAGTTTCTTGACGAGCTAAGCCAAAACCAACAAGGTATTATCGTTATCGATATCACGTGGAGGGCAGAGAATGACTGATCACACGGCGGATTTTTCGGCAGCGACGCAGCCAGTTTTAACGGCGGAGCCGTGTCCATCGGTTTTAACGGCGGAGCCATGTCCATCGGTTTTAACGGCGGAGCCGTGTCATTGGATAGCCAGGGGTGGAAACCCCTGGTTGGCATTCCCACAACGATTTCGGAATCGCAGAGCGATGGCATTTAGGCGGTCTGCGTTTTCCTCATTGTCGTCGTCGATCGCTCATGGCATCGCGACCGCGAACGAATCAATGCCACGGCTCCGCCGTTCACGTAAATTTAGGGGCATCCATTCCAGGGGTTTGCACCCCTGGCTATCGAATACCATCGCTCTGCGATTTCGATCCAAATTTGGACGACTGAAGCTCCTTGCTCTGCGTTGTATCACGAATGACAAAGGACCAATGACCAATGACTAAATCCGTAACCTTTGCACAGATAAAGGCCCAAGTAGCCGCGATAAGAAAGAAGCTGCCCGGGACCAAGAGCATCGCCATTCGTTCGAAAGCAAAGTGGTCTGGAAACAGCAGCTATGAAGACAACGGCGAAGTTTTCCAGATTCATCAGTGCGACTCGCCGCTCGCGATGCGATTGGCTTTGCGAGAGTCGGGCGGTGAGAGAACGACCGTACTCATTACAGATTTGGATGACCACGATATCAGTGACGATATCTTGGTTCGATTAAAGCCTCGCAAGTTGATTCCGCTGGATAGCTGGCAGATTGTCAAAGCGCTTTTTCAGGTTCGAGCCGTCGATCCGCGTGTGACTCGATACGGCTGGATGGCAGATGCTCTGATGGATTTGATTCCGCCAAATGGTTACCCACCAGTGGCGACCGGGTTTCTGGATGCGGAAACCGTTTGGGGAATCGTGCTCGATCATTACCTCGGCCGTTCAGGATACTCGCTGGATCTTCTGGCGGTTCTGAAATGGTCTATCGATACTAAGAACGTTGAGCGGTTTTGCAGTGCACCGCAACTGATCCAGGAAGCAACCAGCGAGTGGCTTGTATCCACAGCCGGCCCAACAGTCGCCGCAGTTTTAAACTGTGCCGCGAGAAGCTCGACGAGCAACGGTCTCGCAGAAGCGCTGCCGCTGGGCTTGGCCGCGGGTGTTGTATTCCACCCAGCCGCGAAAGGAAGGTTGGAACGCTCGATTGGGAAACTGGAGGAGAAGTATTTTGATGGCCATGCGCCGGAGTACTCCATCATTGAGCGTTGGTCTGCGGCAGCCACGGAAGTTGTACGACTGCAACTGAGCGACGTTCGCGTCAAGCAATCGTTGCTTCAACGTGCCGATGAGATTCTACGGGAAGTTGGTGCGGAGGCATTTGCCTATCTGAGCGACACTTCGCCGATCGGCTTTGATTTGCGATTGGCTGGCTTTGGCAATCAATTGTCTCTGTCGATCGAGGATACGAAAAGGGGTCAGGTACCTTTTGTGCAAAGCACCCGAAGGGCGAGTTCCTCGCAAAAGGTACCTGACCCCTTTTCGCATTTCGAGACGCTCATTGAGGCGAGAAATTCGATCTCTCAACATGATCGGCATAGTCGAGAACGCCGCAGGCTTGAACGTGTCGACATGGCGATGCGTCTCGTGCGTTGGCTCGGAGAGAATGCAAAAAGGGGTCAGGACTCTTTTATGCAAAGCACCCAAGGGGCGAGTTCCTCGCAAAAGAGTCCTGACCCCTTTTTGCCTGAAGTGAAGTCGCTCGCTGATGCTGCGAATCGCCATTTAAACGAGGGCGGTTACATCGATTGGGCTCGACTTACTCTACGATCTGGCGACCCGGTTCGTGAGCTGTCGGAAGCTTATGCTCAGTTGTTCGACAAGGTGACCACTGCACGAGAGGTTGATTCACTCCGCTTCGCTGAACTACTTCGAGACTGGGTCGCGGCCAAGTCGACGGACGAAACGATCGTCCCCGTTGAGCAAGTGCTCGAACGCGTCGTTGCAAAGATTGCTTCGGTCAAGCCGGTACTGGTCGTCGTGATCGATGGGATGAGTGTGGCTGTCTTCCGAGAGCTAATGGCCGATGTGCTTGGGCATGATTGGGTGTTGCTTGCCGAAGAAGGCTTTGGTCTGCGCCCGGCTCTTGCCACGATTCCCAGTGTGACCGAGGTGTCGCGTACAAGTCTATTGACCGGGAAGCTTTCTCAGGGACATGCGCCGAATGAAAAGACTGGCTTCGCCGAGCATCCAGCTCTTTTGAAAGCGTGTCGCAGTGGTTTCCCGCCAGTGCTGTTTCACAAAGCATCCCTGCAGGAAACCGACGATTCAAGCTTAGCTGCAGACATACGCAAAGAGATCGGTTCCGCTCATCGCAAGATTGTCGGCGTGGTGGTCAATGCCGTGGATGATCACCTGCTGAAAGGCGAACAGATCGATACTCGTTGGTCGCGTGATGAGATCAAGGTTTTGCCTGTACTGCTACACGAAGCGAAGATGGCCAGCAGAACTGTTATCTTGCTAAGCGACCATGGCCACATCCTCGACTGCAACGCGAAGGGTAAACAGTATGAAGGTGGTGAACGTTGGCGATTTGATGAAACCAACGTCAGCCAAGGCGAGCTCAGGATTTCGGGTGAGCGAGTTGTTATTCCCGAAACGCGGAAGCTCATCGCGCCGTGGACAGAGAAGATTCGATACGGGGTCAAGAAGAACGGATATCACGGTGGTGTCTCTCCACAAGAGATGGTGATCCCGATTGCGGTTCTTAATTCGTCCAACGTTTTTCCTGCAGGTTGGAGTGAGGCACCGGTCGATACGCCGCTATGGTGGGACATTGCGACCAGTCCGACCAGCACTGAGCCAGAGACCATTCTGAACCTTAAGCCGGCTAAGCCAAAGCCTGTTCCATCTGGCATGCTGTTCAATGTCGACGAGCTGGTTCAACAGGCAGAAAACGCTGCGCCTGTAGTTCCAATTCCAGATTCGGTGTCGACACCTCCAAAAGCTCAGGCCGAATGGATCAGCAGATTGCTCGTTTCGCACGTTTACGAAGAACAGAAGCGATTGGGTGGTCGATCGGTACCGGCGGACGCTGTGATCACGCGACTGTTGCAGGCGATCGACGAACGCGGGGGCAAGATCACGTCGGCCGCACTCGCACGCGCAATCCAAATGCCACCGCTGCGTCTTCGTGGACTATTGGCGATTGCACAACGTGTTTTCAACGTCGATGGTTATGAAGTGCTGTCTCGCGATGACGTTTCGGACACGATTCAATTAGACCGTGCGTTGCTACTCAAGCAATTTGATTTAGTGGAGTAGATGTTCATGATAAGCCCACAACGTCGACAAGAGATTATCGATGCCCTTCGGCGCGGTACCGTTCCGAAGAGTAGTTTAGACGCGTTTGCCGTTGGGCTTGAGCGTTTCGAGGCTGCTCTGGACGAAGAGCTGCAGAAAGTGGCCGCAGGCGGCAGCGTGTTCAAGGCTGTGCGAGGGGAATACGGTTGTGGCAAAACCTTCTTTGCTCGATGGCTTGTCGATCGCGCGAAGAAACTTGGCTTTGCGACTTCTGAAGTTCAAGTTTCTGAAACAGAAACTCCATTGCACCGACTTGAGACTGTCTACCGTCGGTTGAATGAACGCTTGGCAACGGCCGATACGGCTCAAGGTGCACTTCGTAACATCGTTGATGGTTGGTTTTATACGCTAGAAGAGGACGTACTGGCCGAGGGCGCGATTGATGCCAATGACGAAGCCAAGTTAGTCGCACGAACCGGAGAGTTGCTGGAGCAAAGACTTGCCAAGGTCACTGAAGCGGCTCCTATGTTTAGTGCTGCCCTGCGCGGCTATAGGCTCGCGCAAAGCGGTGGCGACCAGGCGATTGCCGATGGAATTCTGGCTTGGCTTGCTGGGCAACCCAATGTGTCTGCCAACGCGAAGCGATTTGCTGGTGTCAAAGGCGACATCGACCACTTTGGTGCGCTCGGATTCTTGCAAGGATTGTTGACGGTTCTTCGTGACTCAGGTCATCCAGGGCTGCTGATTGTACTTGATGAAGTGGAAACGATCCAAAGAGTTCGCAGCGATGTACGCGACAAGAGCCTGAATGCTTTGCGGCAGTTGATTGATGAAGTCGACTCGGGACGATTCCCTGGCCTGTATTTGCTCATCACCGGCACGCCGGCATTTTTCGACAGCCATCAAGGCATTGGGCGGCTCGAGCCACTCGCACAACGACTTCATGTCGACTTTACTACCGATGCAAAGTACGACAATCCAAGAGCGATTCAGATTCGTTTGCCAGCATTTGATTTAGATCGGCTCTGTTTGGTCGGCACTCGCGTGCGTGACATCTACTTACAGCATGCCAAATCGAGTTCGCGTATCGCGTCTCGTTGCGACGATCGATACGTTCGCGTGCTGGCGGAGGCTGTCACTGGAAAGCTTGGCGGGAAAATTGGCGTCGCACCTCGGATCTTTCTCAAGAAGCTGGTTGCGGATGTCCTCGACCGTGTTGACCTCCACGAATCGTTTGACCCCCGAGTCGATTACCAGCTGACGATCGGAGACGTCGAGCTGACGACCACCGAGAGACACGCTATGGCAGGAACATCAGTTGATGAGATCGAACTTGAGTTGTAAGTGTTCAGTTTTTAGTGTTCAGGCTTTTAACGGCGGAGCCGAGGCATTCGATAGCCAGGGGTGGTCGACACCCATCACGAATCGAGAATCGCGGAGCGATGGCATTGGGGGCGTGGAATGGACATGACGATAATGCCACGGCTCCGCCGTTACCGATCCGTCGCCACTCAAGATCCAGGGGTTTGCACCCCTGGCTATCCAATACCATCGCTCCGCGATTCTGAAAACTGAAAACTGAAAACTGAAAACTTAATGACTGGCTTCAATCATCTCCACCCAGCGTTGCAGTACCACATCGTCAACAGTCTTGGCTGGCGAGAGCTGCGTCCGTTTCAAGACTTGGTTATCCCCAAGGTGGTCGGTGGAGACCATTTGATCGTTCTTGCACCCACTGCGGGTGGGAAAACGGAGTCAGCATTCTTTCCAGCCCTTTCCAGAATGTTGACCGAGAACTGGACGGGACTGAGTATCCTTTATGTTTGTCCGATCAAGGCGCTTTTGAACAACCTCGATGATCGCCTATCACGCTATTGCAACTTGCTCGGCAGACGATCTGCGCTTTGGCATGGGGACGTGGGAGCATCTGCACGGCGCAAGATCCTGCGCGAGCCGCCAGACTGCTTGTTGACTACACCAGAGTCTCTAGAGGTGATGTTGGTATCGCGCAGCGTCGACGATCAGCGAATGTTTGGCGACTTGAAGATGATCATCGTCGATGAAGTCCATGCCTTTGCTGGAGACGATCGCGGTTGGCATCTCCTAAGCGTGCTGGAACGCGTTTCGAAGCTGGCAGGACAAGAGATCCAGAGAATTGGATTGTCAGCAACGGTGGGCAATCCAGAAGTGTTGCTGACATGGATTGCGGGCAATTGCCACGGCAAGAAGAGCGTGGCCTACCCTCCGCCGAGCGAGGCGGCACCTGCGGACGTCCAAATCGACTACGTCGGTTCGCTTGAGAATGCTGCCACAGTGATATCTCGACTGCATCGCGGTGAAAAGCGACTGGTGTTCCTCGATAGCCGTGCCGGTACCGAAGAGCTCGGCTTGATGCTGAAGTCGTATGGGGTCAACGCATTCGTCAC
>JANPNA010000375.1:0-47222 GCA_031427235.1 Pirellula sp. | reverse complement strand
GAGCCTCACCCTCCCGAGTAATGAATTGGTTGGGCAAAGTCGATGTAAGGCGAGCGGCAGAGTGGAGTATCCCAACCCGAAGTGTAAGCGAGGGGCAATTTCGCAGGTCCCTCACTTACGTATCGGGTTATGATTGGTAGTTTTCACTCTGCCGCTCGCCTAAATATGTTTACAGGGGCAACGCAGGGCATCACGGCGGGGACCGCCGTGCCACGTTGGACATTTTAGCGAGTTCGGAATCCGCGTCGGTAGCCATTGGATATTGGGTTGGAGTTGGCACCGGAGTTCTTGTTGGTCAACGCATCCAAATCTTCGATATCGGCCATGCCTCGAACTTGCTGGATGGCTTGATCGACAAGCGTTGGATTGAGGGTTGGCGTACCGTTCTCTCCTTCGCCGGAACCAGTCGTGGTCGACGTTGTGGTTGTGACTGGAGTGAAGTTCAGTTCGGACGGCGCGGCTTGTATTCGGAAAAGCGAAGAATCCCCTTCCTTGCCACGCATCACGACTTTTGAGTCGCTGACTGGCAACGTAGCCTGGACGTTTTGATTGGATGGGTTGGTTGCCCGAACGGTCAGTTGGTCACCCGCACCGTTGAGCGATACTTTGACGTTGCTGAAGTTTCGCCAATCACCTTGTCCATTGTTCCAAATGGAATCCGTGTTGGGGGCCACGGCAGCGGTGATACCGCGTCTCAGATTCTGCCCCATAAAATCGCGGATATCGATGAACCTTGCCTCGCGTGTTCCAATGTTGAACGCAGTCGACAGCGAACTAGACGCATCGACCGCCGAGCTCACCACCACGGACTGCTCGCCTCCGGAAATGAATGGCAGGTCTTGCAATTTGAATCGATAGTCTCCTGGGCCAACACCGGTAATCTTCGCACCTTCCGAGAAAAATACGATTGGCGTTGAAATGGTGCCTGCAGTGCTGCCCGCCGGTGGAATGACCTCCACGGTCAATGGCAAGCCTTGCAGCCCCAACGGAATCTGAATTCCAACATCGCGAGGGGTGAAATTGCGGACATTGAGTGTTACCGTAGCCGTATCGGTTAAGCTGCTGCCATCGCCAATCGTATAGGTAAAGGTAACCGTGCCAGTAAAGTCCGTGGTCGGTGCACTGTAAAGAATCGTTCGACCATTCGGTCCGATCTGAACACTCCCTTGACCTGTGGCGGGTTGAGTTACCGCCGTGATGGTGAGTGTTTCACCCGCATCCACAGTAACGTCGTTGGCGAGTACATTCAGCGATTGATTCGGTGCCGAAAGAGTGTCAAGCGAATCGTTGATGGCGTCTGGTGCATCGTTGACTCCAGTCACATTGAAGGTGACCGTTCCGTTTGCGATCCCACCGTTGCTGCTGCGAACGGTATAGACCACCAGTTCTTGTCCAGCGAAGTTCGGCTTGGGAGTGTAATTCAAACGCGTGCCGTTGTTGGTGAAACTGGCCGTTCCGTTTGGAGCCGTGACGCTCGAAATGGTCAGTGTATCGCCGGTCTGAGCGGGGGTGTCATTCGCAAGTACATCGAAGTCGGCGGCCACTGCATCTTCTATGACCGTGAACGATTCACCAACCACGGTCGGTGGTGGTACGGCTGGAGAAACGGTGACGGAGACAGTGGCCGTCGAGGTCCCACCGCTGCCATCGCTGATCGTGTACGTAAAGGTTTCATTACCTGTGAAACCGCTTCCTGGGGTGTAAACGACACCGCTGCCTGCGGTGCCAACTCGGACCGTGCCACCTTGCGATGGAGTGCCGACCTGGGTTACGGTCAGTGTCTCGCCTGTGTCCGGACCTAGAGTGTCGTTGGTCAATACGGGAATGAAGACATCGCGATCCGTAGTTTTGACCGTCGTCAGCACATCGTTGACGGCGACTGGATTGTCATTCACCGCGGTGAGTCCGACCGTGACGGTTGCAGTCGCCGAAGCCCCGGTTTGATCTCGTACGGTGTAAGTAAAGGTTTCCGAGCCGTTGATGTTGGCGGCAGGAGTGTAGATGACGCGCTTGTTGTCGGAAGCGATGGAAACGGTTCCACCACGCGATGGTGAGGAGACCGACTGCAACGTCAAAACGGCACCTGAGCCAGCAACGATCGTATCGTTATCAAGCACAGGGAGCGAATTGTTGGCACTATCTTCGTTGAAGTTGAACGAGTCATTCACGGCCACGAAATTCTGGCCGATTGGCAACGTAACGGTACCAAAAGTCACGCGACTGGATGGCACGACCACATCCTCTTTGAATATCGTGATTCCGCGGCTCGGATTCTCGGCCGGATTGGAGCTGATCAAGGCTTGGCCGGCTGCTTTGACTCGCATTCGCACGGTCGCCAGTGTTTGCGGATCACGACCAGGACCAACGTTAAAGCTTGAGAATGCACCTAGCTCATCGATCAAACCAGGCGTCGTAGTAACGGGTGTGCTTCGGCCGTTGCCAAACAACGAGGCGTAGGTAACTGGAGTAGTACCGACCAATTCGAGTTTGTCGGCGTCATACTCAATATCCATGTAAGCCGAAAAAACGCCGTCCCCGTCAGCGTTTGGACCCGTTCGTAAATCGTTGAGCACAATCCTTACAACGAATTCGGTACCCACACTAGCCGAAGTGATGGCGTTGGTGTTGGTGGAATCAAACAATTGCAGATTGATTCTAACTTTGGCGGTGTCTGAGACTGAGAGAGCCATGGTTTGCGTTTGCGAGTTTCCAGCGATATCGGTCAAACGCAAGTTTGCCGTTTGCGGGCCGACTTGCGATGCGATAGGACTCCAAGTCAAAACGCCAGAGGTCGCGTTAACCGAAAGTCCCGATGGGGCATTTCCCAAGGAATAGACCAATCCCTGGCCTTCTTCCGCGGCGGCTAGATCGAAATTCAACGTGCTACCAACATTCGCCGCGGTCGGCAAACCAGAGGCCGAAATAGCAACTGGGGCGGTCGAATCGTAAGTAACCGAAAGGGCTGGAGAAGCAGTGCTGGTTGTGCTGTTTTGCGTCTGCGTTGCCACGATGCTTCGTGTGCCGTTGCCAAGTTGCGACACTAGCGTCGTTGTAATCGTAGTCGTGGCACCGGTGGCAACCGCCGTTCCGACAATTTGATCGCCAACCCTTAGGTTGACCGTTGCTCCGGCTGTGGTTCCCGCCACTACGAATTGCATGGTGGCCGCATTGGTTACGTTGTCGGAGTCGCTCGTTCCGGTATCGCTGGCAGTTGCTAAGTCGACATTTGTTGGAGCCGAACTTACCGCCGTCACATTGAATCGCAGAACTTGGGTGTCAAATTTGTCGCCGGTGGTAACTGAGGCTTGATCCGTGGCCCGGACGCCAGCCGTCAGCTCAAAAGCACCGGAGAAGTTGGTCGGCGCGGTGACGCTCAATACGCCGGTCGTTGCATTAACATTAAATTGATAGTCCACGGAACCTCGACGCGTGGCTTCGTATACAACGGCTTGAGCCTCCGCATCCTGCGAGGACAATTGGATATTGACGGTTTGCCCTGGGGCAATCGGTGGCACGACAATGTCATTGAGGAACGGTGCACCGTTGGCAGTGTCCGCAGTCGCTGTAGCGGTAAAAGTCCGCGAAAAAACATTGCCTGTCGAATCCGCCACCGTAACGGTGATTGTTGACGTTCCTGTGTTTGCGAGCGCCGTCAATCGAATCAGGCCGTTTTCCGTATCGTTAAAAATTTCCGCCGACTTGATCGATATTTCCGTGTCAGGACGATCGCTGGTCACTTTGGTGCGAGAGATTCCTTCTCGATTGGAATCCCCTTCGATCAGTTGACCAAAAATGGAATGATTGAAGTCGAGATGGCGTTGTGGTCCCTCAGTGATAAAAAACTGTGAGTCGTTGGTGTCGTCACTCGACTTGGCATACGACAAGATACCTGTACGGTTGTGCTGCAAATCGACATCGAGCTGATCGTCGAAGTTGCCTAGTGTCGAGCCACCGCTGCCCGTCCCGGTTGGGTCACCGGCTTGGAGCACAAAGTTATCGATCACGCGATGGAAAATGATCTTGCTCGATGCGGTTTGATTGTAAAAACCGCTATCGGTGAGCGATTCGATTCGTCCCACCGGGCGAGGTGCCTCGTCCGCAAAAAATCGATAAACCATTTCGCCGTAGCCATTGACCGTCAGCTTCCATGACTTGTTGTTCGTGATCATCTCTGCAGCGATGGCGGACGGGTTACTGCTGCTGACCGTAATGGTAAGCGGACCACCGTTTGGATCATACGCATCGACCGGCACGTGCAGCGGCGAGCCGTTGAGCACGGTCTGATTCGGAATGACGGTGAAGGTCGGATTGCTGCCCGTTGGAATCGCAACTCCCGACAGCGTGGACAATTGTTGAAGGGTTTGTACCCCCGTCACTCGTTGCCCATTGCTGAATTCCCACGTAGGGTAAGTCGTTATGTTCTCGCTAATTCCAGTCGCGTTTCGAGTTCGGTCCGGATTGGAGATTTCGATAAACGGCAGAAACTGAGCCCCATCCTGGAAGAGCACCTTTTGTTCCGTACAGAAGGGGCACCAATCCGCGCCGAAGAAACGTACGCCAGCTTGCTGCAATGCCTTGGCAAATTCAACCAAATTCGGAGCGTCTTCCCCCTCGCCAATCAAGCCTGCCGTGCTCATCGGAGTGGATTTGAACTGGGCTGGCGTATTCGTGATTGGAATAGACGAAGCGGCCGCCATCGAAGCAGCATCATAGAAATCCGCCGCCATCAACTGACGTGACTCGAGTGGTTCGAAGTGAATAGGGCGAACCTTGCGATTGTCTGTACCCGGAAGTACACCTTGCGGAAGTACACCTTGTAATAGAGCGCGGAGCATCCGCCTTGCGGTAAACTTCAAAGATTCTCGGCGTTGCATTTTCGTCATTTCGAAACCTTAAATACCCCCACTTGGGGAGGTTGTCACAAAGGAGCCGCTAGCACCAAAAGAAAAACTTATGCAGGCAGTGCAGTTTTTCGGTTTGGAGGTTTGTTGTGGAAACTAAATCATATTTGCGCAATAAGACCCGGACACCAATTCAACTCAACCTATTCCTTGTTCTCGGAAACGTTGGGTGGGGAATTTGAGGGTTAGGTCGGATTATTGGGCAACTTTAGGCACAAAGCTAGTCTTGGATGCGATCCACCATCCATTTGTTCCAAAACCTAACTGCGCAAATAACCCAATTGAACTAGCCAGAAATTGGGCGGTTCCCCATAATACGCGTTCCTAAATGTCCAAGAACGCAGTTTTTGTTGAAGGTAAGTTCGCACAAAATGGCCAAGAGCAAGAAGAAAAAGGAAACCACGTTCCTCGTTTGCCAGGAGACGGGTGATATCAATTACGTACTTTTGCGCAGGCCTGGCGGGGAGAAACTACAGCTCAAGAAATACAACCGACGGCTCCGTCGGGTGACGTTGCATATCGAAAAGCGTAAGTAAAGTGGCTCGGCGGTCCCCACCGATCGTCGCCTTTCGCTCTGTCATTGTCGCCTTTCGCTCCGCCATTGTCGCCTTTCGCTCCGCGAAAGGGCGCCGCACAAACGCACTTTCGCGGAGCGTAAGGCGACAATAAAAAATCACAGCCTCAGGGCGAGTTCCCGTGCATCTACCGAAGCACAACCACTCGCCCTGTTGTCGTTAAACGAATCATCATCTTCACGGCATCATCTTCATGGAGGGCTGCTCATGGCCAAGAAATGGCTGTTTAAAGGTCACGATTCCGCTGCCATCCTTGAGCTAGCTAATAAATCTTCCGTCGAACCGGTGGTCGCTCAACTTTTGCTCAATCGCGGTATCACGGAGCATCTTTCCATAGGCACTTTCCTCGAAGCCCGATTCGCCGACCTGCGCGAGCCTGAACTCCTTCCAGGCGTGCAAGTTGCCTCAGAACGCATCTACTCCGCAATTCAAGCCAAGACTCCGATTACCGTCTATGGCGACTACGATGCGGACGGCATGACGGGCACCTCCATTCTTTTCAGTTGCCTGAGATTGCTCGGCGCCGAAGTCCAGTATTACGTCCCGAATCGACTTGAAGACAGCTATGGCCTAAGTTGCGACTCGATTCAAAAGCTGGCTCAACGCGGACGCAAAATGATTATCAGCGTCGATTGCGGGATCGGTTCTATCCAGGAAGCCGAGCTATGCCGTGAACTCGGTATCGACCTGATCATCACCGATCACCACCGCATGTCGGAGCAGCTTCCGGACGCGCTCGCCATTGTTCACCCTGCGCTCCCCGGGTACGACTATCCATTCCATGGCTTATGCGGTGCAGGGGTCGCGTTTAAGTTGGCGTGGGCACTTTGCCAACATGCTAGCCAAGCCAAAAAGGTCTCGACCGCTCTTCGCGAATTCTTGTTTCAAGCAACCACTCTGGCAGCCTTAGGAACGGTCGCTGATGTGGTGCCACTCCTTGACGAAAATCGCATCATCGTTCGCCACGCGTTGAAACTCATGCAACAATACGGTCCTCTCGGACTCAAGGCCCTCATCAAGCAGACCAAGCTTGATCAAAAGAGCATCCTCACCGCCGAAGACATCGCCTTTACGCTCGCGCCCCGTTTGAACGCGGCAGGCCGGCTTGGTCAAGCACAGCTCGGGATCGAACTGCTCACCACGCAAGATCCACAACGCGCCGCGGTTTTAGCTGAGTATATCGACCGACTCAACGGTGATCGCGAATCGCTCGAACGCAGCATCGTCATTGCCGCCACCAAACAAGCCAAAGAGCAATTCGACATCGAAAACGACTCGGCCTTTGTCCTCGCAGGCTCCGGTTGGCATCTTGGCGTCATCGGGGTAGTCGCTAGTCGGTTGTCTGAAAAATTCCATCGCCCCGTCGTCATTATCGGGATGGACTCAACAGGACAGAAAGCCGCGACTGGCTCGGCCCGATCGCAAGGGATCATCGACCTGCATGCGACCTTGGAAAAATGCCGAGAGCACTTGGTGAACTGCGGTGGCCATGCTGCTGCGGCGGGTCTGCGAATCGACGAGCGCAACATCGCCTCCTTTCGCCACGCTTTTTGCGAGGAGGTTTCGACTCATCTCAAGGGGCAGAAACCGATCGCCTCGCTAAACATTGATGCGGAAGCGACCTTCAAACAAATGAACCTCAACACGGTTTCGACCATCGAAAAACTCGCACCGTTCGGAGCCTCCAATCCGCGACCGATCTTGGTGGCCAGCAATGTCGAGCTAGCGGATGCGGCCAAAGCCATGGGGAGCGGCGATCGACACATGAGTGTCAAGCTGGTTCAATACGGCTCATCGATGCGCGGGGTAGCCTTCGGGCAGGCGGAATGGATCGAACCTTTGAACAACCACCGTGGTCAGATAGACGTCGCGTTCCGACCCAACATCAACGAATTCAACGGGATGCGGCGAGTCGAGTTACAATTGTTGGATTGGCGAGTCGCCAAGATCCCTGCCCATCCGCCGCATGCACCGCAGTCGTCTGAAATAGAAAAAGCAAAAAGTGTCCGATAAAAAAGCCGATGACCTAGCGGCATCTACGCCACGAGCTTCCAACTCGTCGCAACGCATTGATTCTCAATTGGCCGAGACTATCGGGTCGGTCGACAATGCACCAACCCTGTGCATGAAGCACGACCAATACACGATTGACGGCTACTCGCGAGCGGCGGTTCAGACCTACTGGCGGATCGCCGAATTGAAACTCGGGTTTGATCTCGGCGCCCAGCCTTGGGATTTCATGGCCATCCCACGCTTTATGGTATCGCATGCCCATATCGACCATATCGCAGCCCTTCCTGCCTATGTAGCACGTCGCCGTATGATGAAGATGGAGCGACCCACCATCTACATGCCCGAGTCCGCCGTATCGACCGTCGATGCGCTCCTCAAATGCGTCTCGCGCCTGGATCGCGGCAAGCTCCCTTGCGACTTAATTCCGCTGACCGCTAACCAAGAGATCGAGCTATCGCGAGAGTTGGTCGTTACCACCAGCGCGACACGGCATTCCATTCCGTCGCTTGGGTTTATTGTGTGGGACCGACGCAAAAAACTGCGACCGGAATTCGCGCACTTAACCGGCGACCAAATCCGCGACATCAAACTCTCCGGTACCGACGTGACGCACGAGGTCCGCATCCCCTTGATCGCGTACGCCGGGGACACGGCCCCCGAGGGGCTCGATGATTGCCCCGACATGTACCGAGCCAAGATTCTCATCACGGAAATGACCTTCGTCTCGCCGGAGCACCGTAAAGAAAAGATCCACAAGCACGGTCACACGCACTTAGACGACATCGTGGCCCGCCGAAACGATTTTCAAAACGAAGTTGTCATCTGCGGTCACTTCAGCACACGTTACAACGACGCTCAAATCCGTCGCTGGGTCAACAAGGCCCTACCAGACTACCTCGACGGTCGATTGAAGCTTTGGCTGTAAAACCACTAACCGCCCGTAGCGTAGGCACGGACATTGGTTGCAAACAACTACGGAATCTCCTACACAACTAGGAATTCAGCCCTGATCGGATTAATCTTCGTGGCCACGGCATAGGTGGCTTCTATTCGATTCTGGTAGCAATATTTTTTTCGCCAAGCTAATCGAGCCACCATTCTACGATTCCTACGGGATCAGCTTTGATTGTCAGAAATATCACGACGCAAATTCCAATGTAAACAGCGGCGAGTATTGCACAACGAGTCCTTCATGATAAATAAAAGCCGCAAGCACCGATGACAGGGTATGAGTAAGCGGCCAGCCACAAGGCAAGCTTCCAGCGTGGAATTGGGAACGACCCTTGTGCCGAAAGCGATCTCCGAGGGGCGGTTGGATGATATGGATTTGCATGAGCCATTAAATCTTTCCCAAACCGATGCCAATCTACCTATCGCGTGTTCGTTTTGGTAGGCTGTGTATTGAGTTTATCGCAGGACAACAACAGGAGACGATATGCCAGCCAAGTTCCCTTGTCCAAACTGCGGTGTGCACCGGATTCGACATGATGCCGTGTGCCAGGCCTGCAATTACCCGCGACATCAACGTTCTGATGCTGCGCTAGTTTTTCCGATACAGATTAGCAGGAAAGACAATTCTGCATACCAATTCGATATCCTTTTCTTGCTGGTTTGCACTGCATCCACAGCCTTGTACTTTGCTTGTTTAAGCTGGTGGGGATTTCGCGGCTTGCAAGACCGAGTCGTGCTGACCTTGCAGATTTCCACTATCTTCCTGCCTCTCCTTTCCATTCGCCTTGTCGAAGGACTACTTCGCTGGCTACTCGACAGATTGTTCCCGTAGGGGGACGACCTCGGCGAGAGGACGACATTGGCGAGAGGACGACATTGGAGGAGACCTTGGTGGAGGAGGCCTCGGGACACTCCTCATTGCAGCGGGGGCGGTCGACGATAGCCTATTCGCGTGGGATTGAGCCCAGAGGAAGAATCATTGGCTGTGGTGACGGTCTGTCGCCCAGTTTACCTGCAACGGTTTCAAGTAATTCAAAACCGTATTTTTCATAGAAGCCGACTGCGTCAAGCTTCGCATCAACAACAACTGCGACGCAACCTGTACGATCTGCCATGTCATGCGCGATTGCGAAGGTCGCTCGTAAAAGTAGCTTGCCGATACCTTGGCCACGTGTTGATTTGGCAACTGCAAGTCGCGCTAGTCTCAACGCGGGCAGAGGATATTTGGGAAGTCGTTTTCGGGCCGCTTCAGGAAGACCGTCAATCATGATTGACGTTGCGGATAGAGTCACGAAACCGACAATTTCATTCTCGCGTACAGCGATGTAGGTGGTTCCGATATGAAGTTGAAACTGATTCTGTCCTGCGAATTTTTGGAAGAAGCGGTCGAGTTCAATATCGCCGCTAAAGAACGTGTCGCGCCGATCATCTGGCCGCAGTGGCCGGATCTCAATCATTGAATAAATCCCGCATTGCGGCTGTCGGTGGCTTCGGGTTCTTAATTCGATTCAGAATGAACTTCCCTGTTTTCCCAGAGACTTCGATTATCGGCGGAATCACCAAATCGGCCGGGATCGCGTCAAGAGCACTTAAGTGATGCAAAACGGCCGTTTCGATCAGATGGGACTTCTTGACCCCGTGTATCGCAACGTATCGCTCCAACCGCTCACGTGTTTCGGCAGAGATACTCGCAGAGATTTGGGTTTCATTGCTCATCCGACTGCCCTCCTCGGAACGACTTTAGTCAATTCTGGTTTTTCTTACGTTTCCGTAGATGTTACTACGAAATTCCATATTTAGCAAGCTGCGCCCCCAAATACCACCGGCTTGTTGGTAGCGGTTGCCTCAAATTTGCCTTGATTTTCTTGCGAAAAGTCCGGAAGTGAGCTAAGTTACTACGGTTTAGCGAAAACCGATAAACTTACTTCGTTATGCTGACCGAACAGATCGTCAATATCGCCGCCTACAAGTTCTTTCGATGGGACGATCTGGAACCACGCCGCGATGAACTAAAAAGTCTTTGCAAACAGTTGGCCCTGCGAGGTACCATCCTGATCAGCGGCGAAGGGATCAATCTGTTCTTGGCCGGAGCACGCGAATCGATCGATTTTTTCCTGACACGCATTCGAAGCATGCCCGAGCTGGTCGATATCCCTGTCAAAGAAAGCCTCACCGACTACCAGCCCTTCAATCGCATGCTGGTCCGAATCAAACGCGAAATCATTCCAGTCGGTGCCGAAGGGGTTCAACCCATTCCTGACGCGTCGCCCAAGATTTCTCCGGAAGTGCTTAAGCAATGGCTCGATGAAAAGCGACCGATCGCCTTGCTCGATACTCGCAACGACTACGAAGTCGAACTGGGGACTTTCGAAAACGCCATCGATCTCAATATCAAGAATTTCCGCGAGTTCCCAAAGGCTACCGCATCGATTCCCGATGAAGTCAAAAAGCAACCGGTAGTGATGTTTTGTACCGGCGGCATCCGTTGCGAAAAAATCGGACCCTACATGAAGGGACTTGGCTTTGAGGAGATCTATCAACTCGATGGCGGCATCTTAAAATACTTCGAAAAGTGCCAACAGGCGCATTACACCGGCGACTGTTTCGTCTTCGATCAACGCGTCGCGGTCGACCCGTCGCTTGAGCCTTCGGACACGCGTGAATGCTTCGCTTGCAAACGCCCCCTGACTCCCACCGATTTGGAATCTGAGTACTACGTGATTGGCGAGTCCTGCCCACGCTGCTACCAGTCCATCGAAGAGAAGCGATTGAATGCGTTTGCGAAACGGCAAGCTTCGATTCTGGCGATTGCGGGCGAACAACGGGGAGCAACGCCCTATGACAACAAACGTTGGATTTCCATTCCGCAGCGCTGTGAGGGGATGACGTTGCTGGATGCGCTTTACGAGTTCTATCCTGGCTATAGCCGCGACCAATGGCAATCGGCCATCGACACTGGGGAAATTCTGTTGCCAGCCGCGTCGAGACGCCAATTTGACACGCGGCCAGTCAATGCGAGCCAAATCGTGCAAGGCGGGCAGCGATTTTTGCAGACCATCAAGGGCTACATCGAGCCGACTATCAATCCCAACATCGGATTGCTCCACGAAGATCAAGCGATCGTGGTGATTAACAAGTCCGCTCCGTTGCCGGTCCATCCGTCCGGCCGTTTCAATCGCAACACCCTCGAGGGAATCCTTGAGGTGGCATACCATCCCGAAAAACTCAGGCCAGCTCACCGACTCGATGCCAACACCACCGGGCTAGTTGTCCTGGCGAGAAAACATACCTACTCGCAGTATCTTCAATCGCAATTCACAGACGGAACCGTAAAGAAGACATACCTCGCCACTGTCACTGGTCATCCCGAGTGGGACGCAATCGATTGCGAGCTGGCAATCAGCAACGAGCCACTGCATGGCGGCAGTCGACGGATCGATCCCGCTGGGCAGCCAGCAAAAACTCGCTTTCGAGTGCTCGAGCGCTTGCCCGATGGCAGATCCTTGATCGAGGCCGTTCCGGTAACAGGGCGAACGCATCAAATACGACTGCATTTGGCAGCCCTGGGCTTTCCGATTCAAAACGATCCGCTTTATTTGATTGGGGGGGCGGCACGCGAGCAGCCGGATGCAGAACTTCAATCCGGCCCGATGGGCTTGCATGCCTGGCGTTTGGAGTTCGTCCATCCCATCACACGCAAGCCTATCAGCTTGGAAGCACCACCCACGTAGCTAAGGCTTTGAGGATAGCTCATCTTCTTTTTGAACTTTCTCTATCTCCATCTCCATCTCCAACTGTTCCTTTGCCTCCTGGGCTAGCCTCGCTTGCTCCTGTGCAACCGTCGTGGCTTCTCTCGCCATCATTTCCATGCGAATGGCGTCTTGCCTAGCACCGGATGAGCGACGGTACACATACAATCCAAAAACTCCTGCTCCTGCAATCAACATCAGGAAAACCATCAGGAATAGCAGCAGAGCAGCGGTATACGATTCGTTCTCTCGCTGATTCATGATGACTCACTTTTTTAGGGGATCAATTGATGTTTGCCTTTTGCAAACGTCTTATGGCAATCATTGCAATGAATGAGCATAGTTTCGTATGCCTTTCTGGTCTCGGCAAAGTTCTTTTGTTTGGCCGCTTTGAAAGCCATCTCACCAGAGAGCTTGGATGCAAGGCTGTACTCATCCCACTTGGCTTGATCTGCTTCCTGCTTTCGCAAAACCAAAAAGTTGCTCCCTTCGGCCAAAATGAGCACATCGGAACGGATGGCTTTCCATCCGTTATTGTCCTTCGGCTCGCTCGCAATGGCTTCTTTCAACCGTCGATAGGGGGCTTGAAACATGCCTTCCATCAAGTCGTGCATATTGGTATCCACCGGCACTATCTCAGCCGGCAGATTGTTCGACGGAACAGCGACGGCCCTTGGCTGAAGATAACTTCCTAAACCGATGGATCCAATGAAAACCAAAAGAACGCCAAATCGAAGGGAATAATTCACTTTTTGCTCCAAACCCATGCGAGTATCGACCTGCAACCATTTGGCAAGGTGCCAATGCGAAAACCGATTGTTGAAGGAACGGACTAAAATTGCAAGCACCTGCTTTGGAATGAAGGTAAATTTGGTGTGTAGGGATTCATCCCAGCTTTAAGATTCCGCGGCTGCTCTGGAATTCATAGTTAACTCATGTGTGGTAGATTCACTCTTAAGACACCGGTAGCCAATTGGCTCGCCGACCTTTTTCCGAATTGGAATCTCGATCCTGTCTCCGCCGTCGAGAATATTCCTCCCTCGCTAACACAACCGCGCTTCAACATCGCACCGAGTCAGCAGATTCTTGCCGTGCGAACCAAGGACGATGGCTGGACTCTGGGCAGTGAACCGCAAGATCAAAAACCCACAGTCGAAAAACCATTCGTTATCGTCTGCAACCATCATCACCACCGCATCGAATGCAGACGTTTCAAGCGTCCATGACCGCATGCCGGCCTTGATGCTCAACAAGGCAGACAACATCGATCGCTTGCTTGAGCAGTTGCGGCCTTGTTCGACGGGCGTTCTGCAATTGCGTCGGGTCTCGACTCGTGTCAATAGCCCTGCGAACGAGGACGCTGAGGTCCTTGATCCGGTCGAGTAACTGAGCGAGGCCTTCGTTTTAGTCGCCATTGGGAACGAGCGAAGGGCCTCGCTCGCTACAATTGTCGCCTTTTGCTCCGCAAAAGTGCGCTAACGCGGCGCACGTTCGCGGAGCGAACGGCGACAATAGGCGACAATAGGCGACAATAGGCTAACGTGAGAGCTTGGGACGTGTTGACGCAGCCGATGGTTCGCCTGGCTTAACGACAGGCTTTGAAATGAGAGTCTTTTTCTCGTCCAAGCTTGGCGTCTCTTTGCCAGCCGTTTCGAGGGCTTTCGCGTCGAGTTTGGTCGGCCAATTGATGAGCTCGAAGGAGTCCGCAAGTTGAGCGTCCTCTGCCGCAAACGCCTCTAAGTTCGCTTCGTTGAGGGTAAACGCGAGGACTACCCGACGCCCATCATCGTTCGAAATATGGTAGTGAATCCATTGGATATTGACCCCTTGTGTGCCGCCTCGAGACACTACTCGGAGCAACCGAAAACGGTTGCTCGAAAGTCGCTCGGACGCTTCCACTATTTCAACCAAGGCATTGCCAATGGCATTCTTAACGTCGGCTTGAAAGCCTTCCAGGCTCAGTTGACGCCCCGGTTCGTAGTCAATCATATTGGTAACGTTGCATTGGGCGATGACTCGATTGTTGATCACATAACGCAAGGTCGCCTCCTCACCGCTATCCCGATACGTTGACCACTTTCGATTCGCTACGAATCGATAGTACCCCAAGTCGGACTGGAACTGCAAAAGGCTGGCGGACTCAATACTTCCTAATCGGTTCGCCACAGTTTGTAGCGATTCACCCGTTGAAATGGAGTCGACGCTGGAACGAAGTATTCTCAACTGGGCCGTGATGCGAAAACCAGGTTCCGCTTCGCTGATTTCGCGAGTCTCCGTGATGTTGACCGCAAACCACGAGATGTAACCACCTTTGCGATCGAGTTTTGCTTTTCCTTCGATTTTGAGGGTGGTCGGCACTTGGCGAACGGAAGCCGAAAGCGTTCCCGCAAGTTCCATTTGGGCTTTTTCTTCGTCTGACGCGACCAAGCACATTACTAACTTTCCATCCTGAATTGCGTCCAAGTTGAGCAAGCGACACGCGACATCGGCGTCGATCGTCCATTTGTCCGCGACGTTGACTTCTTTGTCCGTCAGCAGTTGGTCCAGGAACATCGTATTGATAGGGCCTTCTATCAAATCCCGTTCGGCCGAAAAGAGTGGGTTATCAGGGCATGCCGCCATGATTCCTTGTTCTGTGCCGATGCGAAGGATGTCGCGGCATTGCTCGCGAAGGCTCGTCTTGGTGACGTGCCGATCGATCTGAATCTCGGAGGTGGATTCGTGATAGTGCTGATAGGATTTGCAGAGTGTCAATTGCCCGGACGTTTCGTATTGTTCATCGAAGTCGACCGTTGAACTGGCCTTAATAGGGGCCGTTTTGGCCGCGATGACTTTACCACCTTTGCTCGTCGCGTCGTTGGTCTGGCTTCGGAGCCGAATCTCACCGTTGATATCGAGAACGGACCGAACTCGAAACATGCCAGTAGCCAATGAGTTCGACTTATCCTTGGGTTTGGCCCAAGTCGACTTGGCGGACGACCAAACCAATGAGGAAGCGACTGCAATGCTTGCGACGATCCATTCGCGACGCAACAGTCTATCGGCACTAACTTCAGTAAGCTTTGAGTCCATGCTCGAATCCCATGTTCCTTTAGGGTACTGACTTATCGATGATTAGTGTAGCACGGCACTCCGTGCCGTGATCTCAACTCCGTGCCGTGATCTCAACATGGAGTATCGAGCTACACTGGTCCATCGGATCGTCGTCACCCCGATGCTTAGCAGAACCGAACTAATCGGAAAAGTTCACCCAGACCGCCAAAGCCGCTAACCGATCAATGCTAGCAATCCCTTCCAACCACGCTTTCGGCATTGCGACACGAAATAAAGCGTTAGAATTGTCGTTATCGTTACACTTCCACGCTTAGAGCAGCCACCTTCGGGGGGTGAGACTCCATGGCTGACGATTGCGTAAGGCATAATTTGGAGTTCCTTTTTGAGACAGACCCAAAAGTACGGTTGCTTTATTGGGACACATGCCGAACCTTTGTAATTATGTCCACAGTATCCCATCACCAGTTTCTACTTCGCGAAGAAAAAAGTGACTTCCTTATACAAAAGGACGTCCTTTGGGAAGCCTGCGCCTATTCGCGACGTTGCCCTTCCAAAGAAACTTACAACGAGGATGCCGTTGCTATCATTCGTGTCGACGAAGAATCCGCAGTCTTCGCGATTGCGGATGGTTGTGGCGGTTATCGAGGTGGTGAGCAAGCGTCGGAGCTAGCTCTGCAAGTGCTGACCGACTCGATTGAACGCAATGAAAGTGGTCCAGAACGATTGCGGGTGGCCATTGTGGACGGCATTGAGCAAGCGAATATCGCAGTCCAGGAGCTCAAGATAGGTGCTGCCTGCACGATTGCCGTAGTGGAATACCATCGAGGTACCATTCGACCTTATCACGTCGGCGATTCGATGATTTTGGTAACGGGCATCCGAGGCCGCATTCGATACCAATCGGTTAGCCATTCGCCGGTAGGTTTTGCCGTGGAGTCCGGAATGCTGGCGGCGGATGACGCCATGCACCACGAGGATCGGCACCTTGTCTCCAATGTCGTCGGCAGTGCAAGTATGCGGATAGAAATCGGACCGGCTGTAACACTCTTGCAGCGCGATACTGTCGTCATTGCCAGTGACGGGCTATTCGACAATTTGAGTATCGACGAGGTCGTGGGCGGCATGCGAAAAGGCAAGTTGCGTCAATCGCTTGCCTCGGTTGCTGATTTGGCTTATCAACGGATGCTCGGAATCGAAGGGCAGCCATGCAAGCCAGATGACTTGAGCGTGATTGGCGTACGCGCCCTGAAGCTCAATCATGCGTCGAGACTGTGATTTCCTTACCGCTTTGGAGTTATTCCAACGCACAAATCATGGTGACTGTTTCACGTTACGAATCTGTCGCAAAAAAGTATCCATATCTTGAGTTCTTTCGTCGGGGTTTGGCTTCATTGCGGCCATGATGGCACTGGCGAGTGATCTATCCAAATCGGGACGCAACTCAAGGATTTCTTGCGGAGGCGAAGTATCGTGATGCAAGGCGGCTTTGCCCGTCGTGTCGGAAATCTGCCATGGCAGTTCCAGGGTGACCAAGTGATAGCAGGTGACCCCAAAAGAAAAGATATCGACGCGCTGATCGGTCGCGCGACGTCGAACAATCTCGGTTGCCATGTAGAGTGGTGTACCCGTTCGATTGCCGGGCACCATAAACGGCTTGGTCGCGGGCAAGGTAAGTCCGAAATCGATAAGCTTCACCGTTTCTAGATCTTGAGTGCACATGAAGTTTCTAGGGCAGATATCTCGGTGAATAAATTCCCTACGATGGACATATTGGAGTGCTTCGCCCATCTGCGTGATCATGCTCAGTCTGCGACCTTTGAGTTTCTCTTCTTCCCGCTGTTGGATAAGCACCTGTAGGCCCGGGCCGTCGACGAACTCCATCACTAGATAAGGCTGACTTTTGGTGGAAAGGCCGTATTCCAGGGTCTTGGCGATGTTGGGGTGGTTCATCCCCATCGCGATTTCTCCTTCCGACGGTTTATTCAGCCCTTTGAATCTGTTTTCGAAAAATTCAACCTTGTCGATATCGCACAGTTTCACGCCAACGATTTGATTGTTGTTGAATCGATCTTTGGCGACAAAGAAATTGCTCATTGTGCCCGAAACAGCCGAACGGATGCGTTCAAATCGAAGTTCAATGTCAGCCCGCTTGTTATCGACGCTCTTTCCAAATAATTTGTCGAATAGACCCATCTGTCATGCCGTACGTGGAGTTCACCGTTCAAAACCGAACTTCCGACTAGTATACACAGCGATCCGAAAACACGAGAACAACTTTCCTCATCTGGGAGTGATTGCTGAAGTGCTGCAAATCCACCATACTGCTGGCTATTTCGGCGTCGGCAACTAGGGAAGGTGAGGCGGTGAGGCTCCTGCCGAACCATGGCGTCGCCCGCTCGGCAGGAGCCTCGCTCTCCCGTATCCCGATTTCCAGGTCTGTGGCTGCACTAAATAAGGAAATGCAAAGCATGGAACAATCGCAATTCACGATTTGGACCAACGCCAATCTTCCCGTCAAAGAGGCTGAGCAGCTAGCCGTATCGGTCCTGCCGCATCGTCTGCTTTATGCCACCGAAATGAGTTCGCTCAACCTCAAAGCCTGCCCGCCAGATTTGCAGTTGGCACAAGCCGACATCGCTTTTGGGCAGCCTGACGCCGATCAAATCATCCGATTTCCAAAACTGAAATGGATTCATTTGACGACAGCCGGTTACACACCTTACGATCGCGATGATCTTCGAGAGGCGTTGCGAAAGCGAAACGCATGGCTGACCACAAGTTCTGGCGTATACGATGAACCCTGCGCACAGCATGTACTGGCCATGTTGATGGCCTTCGCGCGGCAACTGCCTGAATCGCTCATGACACAACGGACAGATTGTTCCTGGCCGGACGTTGAGCGCCGCGAGCGATCCTTTCTGCTCAATGGCCAAACGGCCCTTATCTTTGGGTACGGTGAAATTGCGGCGAGGTTGTGCGAGTTGCTTGCTCCCCTTCGAATGAAGCTGATTGGCATAAGGCGTCGCGTACGAGGGGACGAAGCGATCCCGCTCATTGAGGAATCGCAGTTAGCGGAATACTTGCCACAAGCGGATCACATCATCAACGTGTTGCCCGCGAACGGGTCAACGCTGGCGTACTTCGATGCTCGCAAATTTCAACGGATGAAGAGGGGCACTTATTTTTACAACATCGGGCGGGGCGCGACAGTGGATCAAAACGCGTTGGAAGAAGCCCTGCGGTCAGGAATGTTAGCCGGAGCTTATTTGGACGTCATGACGCCTGAACCATTGTCGCCCAATCACGCATTGTGGCGGACTCCCAATTGCTATATTACACCTCACTCGGCTGGCGGATACGACCGTGAAATGGCTGGTTTGGTCGAGCATTTTATCGAGAACCTACGACGATTTGGTTCCGGCCGACTTTTGCTAAATCGCATCACCTGATACCAACTGTACTTTTATTTCCCGATGGACAAGGGTTTAAGATGAGCAACACCACCACAGGCGGATTTGCCTTGACGAATGACCAATTGGAGGCACCGCCAGCACACATACCGGACGGCAAGGGTGGCGCCTATAAGTCGGAGTTGGTATTGTTTCGGTCACCGAAACGCACGGAAAAAATCATTTGGTGGTACGCAGACGATCCGAGGCCAGAACCGCACAATCATCCATGGCGATTCGAGTCGACCATTTTGAGCGGAGGCTATACCGAAGATCGATGGTGGATCGACGAGCGAGGTGAGTTGCAAAAAGCGACGATCAAGTATCGGGCGAATGACCGAAATCGGAATGTGGTGGAATCGAATGTTTTCCATGTGGTGAGGGATGTGCAGCCCGATACGACGACCAAGCTCTTATGCGGTCAAGCTTCGAAAAACAACGAATGGGGATACTTGGATCTTGCAACCAAGGAGTATTACCAAGCGGAAAAAGATCTCAAGTTCATCGATTACCTCCGGGAGATCAATCCACACATGCGATCACGATCGCAAGAATAGGAGTGTTGCTCGTCCCGTTCCGATGCTCCTGCAGAGTAAGCCTTCGTTCCAAGGCTGCTGCCTTGGAATGCAAAGCCTCGGAGGCTCTGCCTCATCATTACCCACATCTTGAACGCTTCATTCGTATTCGTACTCGAAACGCTAAATCCTATCGCGTACGAGTACCGTCCTCCGGACGGAATACGAATCCGAAAACGCGGGAATTTCCAGAATAATGGACCGAAATGTGGGCAATGCTGAGGACACAGCCGGCAAATGTCAAAGTAGTAGGTAGGCACATTCCATGTGCCGTCCACCTAGAATCCCGGTAAATGCTGACGAGCGGACGGCACGACGACGCGTGCCTGCTGCTCGCGTTGTGGGTTTTAAAGTAAAATGGCGTTCGCATGATGTATCCTTTTTAGTAGGATATGCCAAACCAAAACCGAACGAGGTTTGGCAAAGAAGACATTGATGCCCCAGTAGCTCAGTTGGATAGAGCGTGGCTTTCCTCAAACAAAAATCAAGTTACAACAAAGATACCCCTAGTTGTCGTCAAGGCAGCGTAAAACAAAAGTCCTCGTAGCTCAGTTGGATAGAGCGATTCTTTCCTAAAGAATAGGCCGACAGTTCGATCCTGTCCGAGGATATTTTTCAACAAAACATAAGACGTGAGTTGACCCCGATTCGGTCTGTATTGTGCATTTGGTCCAACGTTGCATCCGACGAGCCTATCTGGCGGGTGTCGATGTCGTTACCGGCAAAAATTTCGAACATCGACGTGAGTGGATCCGCTGCCGAATGGAAAGACTCGCCTCTGTTTTTGGTGTCGATGTCCTGACTTACGCAATTCTCTCGAATCACATGCATGTCGTCATCCGCACCCGACCAGACGTTATCGCCGAATGGTCCGACTCCCAAGTCGCACTGCGGTGGCTGCGCGTCTTTCCAGGCCGCAGAATCGATGAACAACTGGCCGAACCTACCACGACCGACGTCGAGGCTCTAACCAACAACGCCGAACGCATCAAAGTGATTCGTACGCGATTGTCGAACCCGTCTTGGTTTATGAAGGCTCTCTGCGAACCCATCGCTCGACTCGCCAACAAACAAGACGAAGCGACCGGCCATTTTTGGGAAGGTCGTTTCAAAGCACAAGCCATTGCCGACGATGCCGGGCTTTTAGCATGCAGCATGTATGTCGACCTGAATCCGATCCGTGCGGCTATGGCTTCGACTCCAGAAGAATCACTCCACACGTCGGCTTATGATCGAATCAAAGCCCTCGAGGGGAATACCATACTATCCGCTGCCGTGGATTTGGTTGCCATCGAGACAGAGGAAGCGGGCAAAATCCGCCGAACCACTTCACCGGATGATCTTCGCAAGAAACGCTCTGCCGCCAAAAAGAAACGAGGCCCATCCATCCCCAGGGACGCTTGGTTGTCACCGCTAACACTTAACGAGCGAGGCAAACCGGGAGCACAAGCAAGCCAAAGTGGCGTGCGTGCAAGCGACAAAGGCTTCCTGTCGATGAAGCTGGGCGACTACTTGAGTCTGCTGGATTGGACTGGTCGCCAGCGTGTTGGCAGATTAGAAAAGCCCACCATTCCGAAAAACCTTGCTCCTATCCTAGTAAGGATTGGAATAGAGGGACAAATGTGGTGCGACTTGGTGTGGAATTTCAAAAAATACTTTGGTCGTGGAAGCGCAGCAGGCTCGCCAGACAGCCTTAAAAAGTCAGCTTCCCAACGAAGTCGAAAATTTATTCCTGGTCAAAAAGCAGCTGCGGTATGTTTCACGAGTGCGTGAGTCCATGAACGGTTGAATTCGTTTGATCTCAAACGACAGCACCATTCGTGCTTGGCACCTACCGAAGGGCCTCGCTCGTCCACAGTGGACTACTCAAGTATATCAAGTCGTTTCGAACCCCTCGCAACCAATCCAATCTGCTGGGCTCGATCATACAGCTCGTTCAAGGCGGTTTGGCCGACAGTCCCTAACTGGATGGTCCAATCGTTAACGTACAGATCGACATGCTGTATCAACACTTCGTCCTCGAACTCCTGTGCGTATCGACGCATGGTGGGGAGCGTATCGTCGCGATGTGCAATGGCGTATTGCAAAGAATCCTGAATGACCTCCTGTACCATGTGCAACGTATCTAGACCGAGTGAACGCGAGCCGACGATCCCTCCTAGGGGCAAGGGGCCATTTGTCTCGGCTTCCCAGCGTGTGCCAAGGTCTTCTACCAAAAACAAGCCTTCGTCTTGCCAGGTGAATCGCCCCTCGTGAATGCACACGCCAAAATCTGCTTCCCGTCTTTTTAGTCGAGGCATGATCTCGGAGAATACAACCTGTTCGAGACGTGAAGTCTGAGCGTAAAACAACTGAAAGAGGAGCGTGGCGGTTGTGTGCTGTCCTGGACACAACGTCAATTGCGAGGACGCAATTGGTCGGTCGTGGTTCTTCGCGGATAGCAGAAGCGGGCCGACACCGAACCCCAAGGCGGAGCCGCTGGGCAAGACCAACATGCGATCAGCCAGCAAAAGCGCCGCATGAAAGCTGACCTTGGCCACATCTAGATCGCCACGAAACGCGCGAGCGTTTAACTGCTGGATGTCGAGAAGCTCGATTTGTAAGTTAAGCCCTCTCCAATCCACTTTGCGATGCAATAGGGCATGGAAGGCAAACGTGTCGTTTGGGCAAGTAGAAATCCCCAATCTTATGGTATGACTCATAAATCCAAAGCCCCGCCAATTGTTTTTTCAACCGATGCCATTGCATCCCGTACTCGCCAGTTATCTTTGTTCCGATCGCCCGCACGATTCGAAATGCCGCGGATAATCCGTAGCGGGATACCTGCAAATCGACAGGCTGCCGCAACCGAAAACCCTTCCATATCCTCGGCTACCGCGCCGGGATGTTTTTTTAAGCGCAAGTGGACGTCGCCTTCGCTAGCGGACGCTGCGCAGCAAGTCAACAAAGTGAAACGGACCTTCCCACCATCCGTGCGCAAGCGAATGGAATCGGAAATCTGCGGTGGGACTGGCCATTGGCCCCAGCCCATTTCTTGTGCGGAAACAAAACCGTCTCCAGAGCCAGCACCAATCCCATAGCAGACAGCTTCATCAAACTCGACCGCTTCACCAACCGAGACACCAGGAACTAGGGCACCGGCTATGCCCACTAGCAAAACTTGTCTTGGAGAATGCCACGCGATCAATTGGGTTGTTCGGATAGCTGAGACCACCACGCCAAATCCGCATAGTTCGATCGTATTGCCCGCGCGTTGGATTTCTTCGCAAAAGGAGCTGGAAAGGCTATCCAACTCAAATTGAGTCGGCACTAAAAAAAGCGTGGAGACCACCGAGGCACTTTGCAAAATGAGGCTGGTGTAAAACAGGCGAACGAGTGTAGCCGTGCCTGGGGACGAGGGAGCATGGATGCATGCTTATGGAGCCAGGGATTCGAGGTAGTCTAACAGCGATGAAAGCTCATGCGTTGAAAACTCGTTCATCACCCCGGTTGGCATCACAGATGTTGGAGATGTTTTTCGCTCCTCGATGTCCTCCTTCATCACGGTGAACTCGGCCCCTTTTTGATCGCGAATCGTCACGCGATCCGTCAACTCACTGGTGACGAAACCGCTCTTCAATTCCCCGTCCTTGGTCAGGATCAAGTTCGTGATAAACCCCTGAGCAATCGTCTTGCTGGGTTCTAAAATCGCACTCATTAAATCCGGTCGTTTGTAGGTCTTGGCGATGGTACCTAAATAAGGTCCCTTTTGAACTTCGTCTTGCCGAACGGTATGGCAAGCAGCGCAATTGGCTTTTGCGAAGATTTCTTTGCCAAGCGTAGCATCGCCAGGCGACTCGACAACTTTCGCAACCAAGTCGTCCAATGACAAGGAGCCAATCTTGGGGGATTTATCTGCGGCCTGCGGTTGAATTTTCATTTGCCTAACGATGGACTTGGCCGCTTTCGCAATTGCCGCGTCGGGATCTTCAACCGCTTGCAGAATTTTGCTATCCAAGAAGTGACTGCCGATCTCGGAAGCGGCTTGCATCAATCGCTCGCGTCGATCCGACTGTTGCCAAGCAGTTTCGATCGCTTTCTGAGCAAGTTCTTGTGTTTCTGGGCTCCCGTTTTTTCGTGACGCTATCGCAATCAAGCCAGCGTCAGCCCATATGCCGACGGCGGTGTCCGAAGCTCGAGCAAAATTCTCAAAGGTGGCCACGTGAGTGTCCATTTTCACCGAGTTCACGAAGGCGTCACGGGCTCGGTTGCGATCGTTGTTGGACTCCTTACCACGGTTCAATTTGGACAAGGCCGTCAGAATCGCCGCAGGCGTTTGGGTGTTCCCCTGTTTCGAAAGTACAATCACCGCGTCCGAGAGCATTGACGTCGATGCATCCTCTTTTTCCACTGCTCGCAGCAAGAGTTCCATTCCTTCGTTTGGAACATCCTTCGCCAAAGTCAGTTGCGAGATGGCTGTTCCAAGTAACCACTCATTTGACTGCGCAAGTTTCAGGATGCGGTCCAGCGAGTCGTTGGATTCCATGCGATTGCGTTGCATTGTTTCGATCAGATAAGCGGCATCGTCGGGGGTTGCCGAGTCGAGCGATTCCTTTAGCACCCTCGCGATCTTGTTCGATTCACTCCACGGCTCAGGCTGGTAATACGGCCCTCGCGTGTCGGGGCGCGTTCCCCAGGAATCACCTTTCCATGGTCCCTCTTGAAAGTGGAGTCGGCAGAGCGTAGAAAGAATTTCGCGACGATAATCCGATGGTACCTGCGGAAGCAATGCAATCAGTCCATCGACCACCTCTCTTTGATGCATCATCCCGAGCGCGCGAAGAATGGGCGCTTTGTTTGGACCAGGCTTATGCAAAGCATCCAGGCATACGGCAAAGGCATTTCGTTTCGCCAAGCATCGAATGGCCGTATGAACCACAACGGGATCCTCGTAGAATAGTGCCGGGAAAATTTCGGCATCGGTCGTTACGGTTTGCAGTTTCGAGACTAAGTTGCGAAGGTCACTTCTCGATGCAATCGCTGCATCAAGCAATTGCAGGTAAGCCATGTTGCCTCGTCGCATCAACTCGCGTTGCGACTCGATCCGTCTCCGATAGCTGTTCGATTTCATCTGTTCGATGAGTTCGTTATCGGTGGCCTTGGTGAAATTCGGCATCGGTGCTGGCTGAAGACCTTTGGGTTTGACGCGGACGATATACCCGACGTCCGGTCCGGCCCAATCAAATGTCGCCCCTCGCCAGCTTGCACAATACACACGACTGTTTCCGTCTACATCCGCGTCCGTCGGTCGCGTCATCTTGATAAAGGATTCTGGTTTGTCCGTTTCTTCGAAGGTTGCGCCGCGAGGTGAAACAGCGTGGCGATAGAGTGAGCCTGTTCCCCAGTCTGCTGTAAACGGTGCGTTGTTCCATTTGCCAAATCCCGGTTCATCAATGTATGCCGCACCGCAACCTGAACCTCCGCCGTAGTCGGCCAACGGTTGCACAGATTCATTTGGAAAATTCTTGTACAAGCGGGGATAGCCGTGATCGTCCATGCCGGTGAAGTGATGCATACGGACATCCCAACCGCCGCCGTCGTTGGTGTTGTCGCGGGCGAACATATCCATTTGAGGGCTGATGGCTACCTCGAGGATATTGCGAGTGCCAGTCGAATAGACTTCCAAGCCAGTGCCATCCGGACGTACTCGAATGACACCGCCACCGCGGTGAGTCACCTTTCGACCGTCGGTTCCCTCCGCGTCGATGAATCCGAAGTCCCCCCCTGCAATGTACAACCAGCCGTCTGTGCCAATACTGACCCCATTGGTTGTGTGGTCCGCAGGGCGCTTGTCGTAGCCAAAGGCGAGGTTTTTCACAAGGATCTTTTGTTCGTCCGCGACGCCATCTCCATCCTTGTCGATGAACGCGCTCAAGTGAGGGGGGTGCATCAAATAGAGGCGATCATGGTCCCAAACCAATCCTCGGGGTGCATCGATTTCACAAAATACTTTCGTTTCGTCCGCACGTCCGTCACCATCTAAGTCTCGCAATCGAATGACCCGACCGCGTTCAGGATTTCGCCCGAGTGAACCGTTGCCATCGGAACTGACATAGAGAGTACCGTCTACGGTTGAGGCTACGAAGACTGGGTAGTTGACGGCTGGCGGCGAAGCGAAAACCGTTACTTCAAATCCTTCGGGAACGTGAACGTCTTTTAGAATGGAGGCTTCTTCTACGGACGTTAGTTTCTCGATTCGCGGGATGGTATTGCCTGCTTTTGCAAGGGCGTCACCGTGGACTGGAACGAACGCACCTTTCTTACCCTTTACATCGGCGGGCCAAAGCGTGCCGATGTTTTCTCCTTGGAGTTTGACTTCACGAATACTGCACCAACTACCTGCCGGTGCGCTGACGCCAGTGATGCGAACGAATTTAACGGGTGGCTGTTCGAACAATTTTTCTGCTTTGTTTTTTTCATTGCTTTTCGACTTGTCGAGCAGCAGCAACCATTCCTTACCATCGATCGAACCATCGACTCGATAGCCATAATGC
The DNA here is from genome assembly GCA_031427235.1 of Pirellula sp. Taxonomy (GTDB): domain Bacteria; phylum Planctomycetota; class Planctomycetia; order Pirellulales; family Pirellulaceae; genus JBKCUI01. Next base: position 21,422 of record JANPNA010000375.1, on the reverse strand, counting down.
TTTTCCGCAAACTCCCACGCAATTTCGATTTCCTTGATCTGATGTGCTTTTTCAAACTCCAATTGGAGCCACTCAGGGAAGCCGCCGCCGTCGGCACACCAACGGGTATCGAGTTTGCCATCGAACGCCAAATAGCCGTCCTGATTCGCTTGGGTACTGGAAGCCGTCGACTTGATGAGTGTCGCGTCCTCAGGGGTCTTTGCGAAGCTTTGTTCTGTTGGAGCCTTGAATTTGGTCTTGTCGATGAAGATGACTTTGTTTTCGCCCTGGTACGGTTGTAAGTATTCGGGATTCAGCTTCCCACAGGCCCACAATAATCCCCGCGTTACCAACTCGAGATAGCGAGCGTCCTCAACGGTCTCCGTGTTGTGCCCAATGGTTGTGCTGAAACTTCGCGCACCTTGAGACTCATTGATCCATACGACTACCGCCTCGTCTACCCGAGCTTTGTCTCCTTTGCCTACGCTTTGTTTGCCAACGGCGAGCGGATGGGCATCCAAGAGTTTAACATTGTTGTAAAGCTCCTCTTTCACGGTCGTCCAATTGCCGAGGGTTGCCGTGATCGGATGCTTCGTATCGACGAACTGGATATCGATCGGTTCTTGGGGGCCATGACCACTGGATTGGAGACCTAGGTGTTTGAACCAAGCATCGGTACCAGTCCGAAAACTATGCATCGCGCAATGCAAGTGGACGGCCGGGATTTTCTGATGCGTCTGGACGATGCGATTGACGATAGCTGGATCTTTGATATCGGATGCGCATTCGTCGTGAATGATGACATCGTACTCTTCGGCCCAATTGAGTTTTCCGTAAAGCGGCAAGATTGGGGAAGTGCTGGAATTGTCTGTCCAGTACACGTCGACTTGGACATTGGCTCGCGATTGAATCCCTTTGCAAAGTGCTTCTTGCTGCTTGGCATAATCATGGCAACAGCCGCCTGCAATGAGAAGGGCTCTGATGGTCTTGGTCTTTGACTCTTGACCAAGGGCTGGGGCAAAAGACGAGGCAGCTAAGATGCCAAACGCGATAAACAATGGTTTCATTTTGGACGATCTGAAGAAGTTCATTAGTGGTTTGGCAGGAGGGTGCGTCGGCTCGGATGCTGGCAGCATCCGCCACGTTATTCGAGTTCGAGGAAGCTTAAATGGAGTTCTGCGTGACGCAGATTGAGTTGGATTCGGTCTTCGTAACTCATCGGGCCAAGCGGATACGTGCGCTAGGATTTGTCCGGCAGTCCAATTTCCTCGTGTCCTTAACTTGCCGTTTCGCTCGGCAGCCTCAATGCGATCCAATTCGGAGAGCAACTCGTCGATGGAATGAAACCAAAGTTTGCGACGCTTGACTTTGGCGGTGTTTACTGAGCTTGTCACGGGGTGTTGCTCGCTAAGCGTTTGAAGTAGGCTTCGATCACTTCACGGAAATGGCTAGGCAAGTCCTTGGTAATGTTTTGTAATGCTTCTTGACGCTGCGCGGGGGGGAGATTTCCCCATCCGCTGCTGTTTCCGATGTCTTTCTGGTCGACGTCTCCAGGCCCCTTTTGGTCGGCAAGCTGGCTGTCATCCATCGGCTTTCCCTGGTTTGGTTTCTGACCCTTCTGGTTGCCGCTATTCTTCTGTTGTTGTTGCTGCTGCTGCTGTTGTTGCTGTTGCTCAAGTTTATCGATCATCTTGTCGAGCTTATCGACGATCGCTTGCTCTTTATCTTGCACGATCTTGCCAGCTCGTCCCAGAGCCAATCGACGTTCGACATCGTTCATCAATCGGGCGATTTCGTCGAGCGAATCTTCCTTGAGAGGTTTGATGTCCGATTGCATTAATCGAGCCGTAATTGCATACCGGGTTGGCAGCTCTGTCTCTCGTTCCAACAACTTATCGAGCGTCTCCAAACAAGCCGTCCGCTGCATAAGGTGATGTTGACAGACGCCCATGCAAAAAAGCCAAGTTGCTGGGTCCGAGGTGGATTCTTGAGCAAGTGGCAAAAGTCGCTGCAAGGCTTCATCGTAGAGGCCGTGTTGAACCATGTAGCGGCAGCAAATCAATTGAAGATCCGCACGCAGCCAGGCCGGGATGCTGCCGTTGGCCAAAAGCGAACTGAGCTGCGCATCCAACTTGGAGGAATGGCTCGATGCGAAGGGTGCATCGATAATGTCCTTAAGGGCTGCGACGGCAGGCTCAATTTTGGCGGTTGAGGCCAAAACGTAGTCGAGCAAACCGACGCCTTTCAGTGACGCTGTTTCCGTGACAGGCCCAGGCTCGATCCCCGGCTCGCGACTTTTGAGATAACTATGAATCTGTTGGACGACCTTTTCGCTTTCGGGCCAGTTCCAACTGGACTGCTTTTTCAGCAACTGTGGATCCGACCCCATGGCTACTGATAGCAACAAGAGCATGCAGCAAGCGACTAGGATTCTAATCATGACTTTTTCCGGTGGTCGTTTGGTTTGCGTTAATTTCCGTTTAACCGTTAGCCGCAGGCCTAGGCGTACGTGAATCGCAGCGAGTACGCCTACCGCTGACTGTTAAACGATTCATAGGTTTACCAAGTATACCGTCACGCAAACCAGGTTGCATCTTTCCGTACCATTCCGCACATTTTAACAATGTTTTTGTTGGTTCCGACGTACCCGCTGTTGGACAGCTCCACCGCCCAGAATGTGGATATTTTCTTTTCGAGACGCAACTACCGACTGGCTGGCAACTTAGCCTCAACCCCCTCTTTTAGCGGGGTTGCCAGCGGATTTCGGTCACTCAAGAATCAGGCTGACTGCACAGATAAAAGTCCGTTTCCTCAAAAGCGACCTCTCCGAACCCCCCCTTATGGGCCTGGAGTGACGATTTTGTCAAATTCGATTTGAAGGGGAACGGTCTTCAAAGCAGACTTGTTAGAGCAGGGACGCGACCCCAAACGAAGGCTGGCCACAGTAGGAACACTGACGGCTGGACCCCAACCCCTAAAACGTAGAACCAAGATCGCGTCCCATCATGGCCAATGTTGACCGTGCCTATAACACTGTTCGTCACGAGCTTGCCGAGCTTGGACTCTTAGCCGATGGTGTCTATCTAGATACCGTGGAGCTATGCATTTCCAACGTGAAAAGCTCCGGAGAACGAGGGTATGTGTTTGAACAAGTCGGACATTACGGAAAACGAGGCTACCGTCCCGGCGTTATTTATTTGCCTCGCGACTTGCCGCATCAGCCGTACAAGCCTGGGATGACGCTCAGCGATACGATTCGTCATGAGTATGCTCATGCTTGGTATTACATCGATCCCAGTTTCTTTCGAGAGGATTGGTTTCAACGAACGTTTGGCGAAGCCTACAGCAACTGCACCGCGACTCCCTACCAATCGTGGCGTCGTCATTTGAAACGCGATCCAGATTATCAAGCGGGCAAACGACGCTGTCGTAGCGAGCAGGGAAAACTGAAGTTCTTTTATGGTTGCCTGTTTCAGCAATTCATTACCGACTATGCGTCAACCAATTCGAGCGAGGACTTTGCTGAGACTTTTATGTTCTACCTCAAGTACCGCCGTTCCCTTTCGAGATTCCGAAACCGGCCGGTTGTCTACCACAAGCTCAAGATGGTGGAGCGTGCAGTGAACATGGCGAGCCGCAAGGTGAAGCAGTTTTCCGACCGAGCGTATCGAAGCCGAACCGCATAGCACCTTATTCTCCACATTTGGCTAAACTGAGCGGACCCTAGGTTGTCTGCTCAATTGTCAAGGTATTCCATGCCCTCAAACCGCATTCGCGTTCTTTTGTGCTCATCTTCGATGGATGGCGGAGGGAGCGAAAAGCAACTTTTGTATTTGCTCAAGGGGCTTGATCGCGAGCGTTTTGAGCCCGTTCTGTATCTTCTTTATGAATCTGGCGTTTTGCTTGATGAGCTCCCAAACGACGTAAAGCGGATCGCATACTGGTCGGAGAACTCGTTTCCGCGTTGGAATTGGCCGGGTCGAATCCATCGGTTGCAGGTGCAGCATTTAGCCAAAGTCCTTCGGCGCGAGCAAATCGACGCGGTTTACGATCGACTCTTTCACATGACCCTCATCACAGGGCCAGCTACCGAATTGACCCATACCCCTCGCATTTCCACCATTGTTTCACCACCGCAGTTCGATCTGGTGAGATCGGAAAAACGGTGGATTAGATTGAAGAAGCGAGCCCTACATCACGCGTACTCGACCGCCAAGGCCCTGCTCGCCGTGGGCGAAGGCACCGCCGAAAACGCCTCCGAGTTCTACAACATACCACGGGCCGATTTTCAAGTAATGCTCAGTCCCATTGACATTGAACGGATCGATTCGGAGAGTCAGAAAGCTTGGACAGGGCCCGTGCTTCGCCCAAATCGCAAGCACATCATCTCCATAGGCCGACTTAGCGACGAAAAAGGTCATCGTTACTTGCTGCAAGCCTATGCCAAATACGTGGTCGCCGCCAAAATGGATTTGGTCCCGGCGGCCGACTTGCATTTGGTGGGCGATGGTGTCCTAAGGAAAGAGCTACAAAGTCTCGCAGCCAGCCTGGAAGTCGCCGACAGCGTTTTTTTTCACGGACAGGTGCACAGCCCCTATGCGCTCCTCAAACAATGCGATTTACTGTGTTTGCCCTCGCTCTACGAAGGGATGCCAAATGCTCTACTCGAAGCGATGGCTTGCAAAGTACCCGTTCTGGCCACTAATACAACTCAGGGGGCTGGAGAGTTGCTCCGCACTCATTCGGTCGGCACTCTGGTTTCAAAAGCAAACGCCGATGAACTCGCAAACGCCATTCAAGATCGCTTTCAACGACCAGCCCCTTGGCTCGAAAGAGTCGCTTCCGCCCGTTCCTATGTCGAAACGCACCACTGCTTGCAGGCTTGGATCGACAAAATGAGCCAACTGTTGTTGCGAATCGCTAATAAGCCTTGAATCCGCCATGCGGAGCGACTCCAATAGCCAAGTATGTCCCAAAAAACCGCCAGTGTACCTGCGAACATCCCCCAACCTGCTCGCCAACTATCCAACGTCCTGCAAAATCTGTTTAAGATCCCTCGTGCCCAGATTTGTCCGCTGATCGAAGAAGGGTTTGTAACCGTTAACGGGCGCGTCAAACGCCAAGCGTTTTTCGTTGTCGAAGTCGGTGACCAAATCGGAGTGGACATTGTCCCGCAACCGATTGCTGCCCCTGTTCCATCCAAGAACAAGCAGTCCAGTCGCTCGGTTGACTTTCTCTATGACGATGACGATTTGGCGATTGTCAACAAACCTGCCAATCTCTTGACGGTACCGACGCGACACCGCGAGCCGCATACGCTGATGTCGCTGGTCGAGCGTCAGTTCCAAAAATCCAACCCAGGGGCTCGTGCTTTTTGTGTTCACCGCTTGGATCGAGGCGTTTCTGGCGTTTTGGTCGTAGCCAAATCGCTCGAGATGGCAGAGGCATTGCGAAACCAATTTGCGGACCGCAAACCTCAGCGAAAGTACATCGCCCTGGTCGCTGGCGTACCAAGGCCATCGAGCCATGAATTGCGAAGCTACTTGGCAACCGATGCCGACCTCAACCGCTATTCGGTTCCCAATGCCGAGCATGGCGAACTAGCCATTACGCACTACATTACCCGCCATGTTTGGCGAGACGCGGCTTTCTTAGAAGTCCGATTGGAAACCGGTCGCCGCAATCAGATCCGCGTGCAATTGGCGGAAGCTGGCTACCCAATCTTAGGCGATCCTCGTTACAAAGCTCGACAGGCCGAACATTGGGCATGGCCTTATCGTCGCCTGGCCTTGCACGCGGAAACTCTCGGCTTCAAACATCCCCGTACGGGCGAGCCCATTCAAATGGAAACGCAGTGGCCACAAGAGTTTCGCGACTTTATCCGGCATCAAAAAAAACACACGCAAACCAACGACCAGCACGAGCCCCGGTAGGAGTGTAGGAGTGTAGGAGTGTAGGAGTGTAGGAGTGTTGGAGGGTTGGAGGGTTGGAGTCGTCTCGCGATCGAAACATTCGAAAAAGTGGACTCCGCGTGGTCAACGGTTTCTTGAGCCTCCCTGCATGGAACTGGCTAGTCTTGAATCCGTGTCATCCGAGTCATCCGTTGGTTCAATTCTAAAAAACGGATTTCGACGCTTGAGCTATGCCCGGTTGCGAGTTCGATCTTGGAGCGTGCTGGTTAGCTTTTGCAAAGCCTCAAGATCCAGCTTTTGCAAATCCTCCACGTTGCTCAAAGCCAGCCCTAGGATCCCCTCGAGGGTTCGAATCAGTTTAATCTCGCCTTTGATCTCGCCTTTAATCTCGCCCTCAATCTCCCCTTCTCGGTGTGCTGCGTTGAGCGCCCATTGTTGATCTCGCATCGCTTTTTCTCGTGCGTCGTACATCGTCTTGTCCTCCGTTATCTCGGTTATTCTCGTGAGTGTAATGGTCGCAAGTTGCATCTCCGCTTCTGGAAACAGCGTTAATAACGCTTCCGGTTCGTATTCATGGGAATGCAAAAACCAATACAGCCAGCGATCTCGCATGCTAGCCGTCGCTAAATCCGCCTCCACTAGATTGTACCTGCCCAGCTCGAGCGTGTGAATTTCAATTGTTTTTTCCAGTGTCCGCCCCGAGTCCTGGTCGGTTAGCCGAAACGCATGGTGCACTTTTTCAGCATCTTTCCAGAGGATACCGTTTATTAAGCAAATGGAATAAACGGGATGGAGTTGGGTGTAGTCGTCTCCGGCATTCAATTGCCCCGCAACCATTTCGCAACCGTAAAACACGACCCGTTGGATCAACCCTTCGAAAATCGTTAGCTGCATTTCGATGTCGTAAATCGCGCCGTTTGCATCGATTGCCTTGATGTCCAAAATGGAGAGTTTATCATCGAGGAAGTCTTGTAAGTTATACGGGTTGACTATCGTGACGTCGACGATTGGAATGCGCAAGCGAAGGACGGCGTTCAGAAAACTGATGAGCGCCAACTTGTTGGCTGTCGTTCCAAAAATCTTTTTGAACGCAAAATCGTTGATGGGGCGAATTCCGATACGCATCGATTACTTGCTCCTCTGAATGGATTGATGGGACGCGTCAACTATACCAAAACGGCCATATCCTAGCTTCGAAGCTTGCACGAATTGTTACGAGACAAGCGAGGCGTCCTCCGACTTTTTGCACCAAACGAGGTCAATACCCCAGCGTCATCCAGGACCTTCTGACAAACACAGCCGGTCGTTGATCTGGAGTAAATTCGTGAGCGTTTCTTCTTCGGACGCGCCGGGAATGCGTTCTAACGAAGTACCTGCTTCGCCCAATTGCGATTCGACAATGGGACCGCGTTTTATAAAGCGTCGATCAGGCGATTTGCTGTCGCGCATGTCCAACTTGACGACCGCATAGTGCGGTGGTGGCGTTTGACAAGAGTTGGGGCGATTCTCAACTCAACGAAATTAGACAAACCGAAGGGATTTCTGCCTTACGATTAACTCGCACATTCGTTCCTAGCATTCTTGCCGGGATCGAATCTGGGTTTTCATCATGCGCATTGAAAGATCGGCCTGCTCGCATTGGTCCGATTCATGCTTCAGATCCTCGTCCACTTGGCCACTACCATTCAGCGTGAGTAGCCGTCTAAGTCGGCTTGACGTTATGCGCTTTGAGAGCGATAACCATTCGATTGCCGAGTTACGTTGGGTGCTCGAGTCATGCGAGCGAGTAGGCAAGAATCTCTGCGCTATGGAGGGATAAGATGGATTCGCGTTCTGAATCTCCAAATCAGGAAGGCGATGCGATCAAGGTTCTACCGTGGATGAACGTGCGCCAATTGCTTGATCTCGCAAACGCGCTGACGTTAACCGGACTGGCAGCAGCCGTCGCATGTGCTTTGTTAGCCATTCAGGGGCAACCGGCGTATGCTGTCGTGGCCTTGATGGTTTCAGGGGTGTGTGACCTATTCGATGGCGTTGTCGCGCGACGGCTAAGTCGTAGTCGCGAGCAACAGAATTTTGGTGGACGACTGGATTCGATCGTGGACGTTTGTTCGTTTGGATTCGCGCCCGTTGTGTTGATGTACTCGGCTGGTCTGAATGGAATCATAGAAGTGCTTCTGCTGGTATTTTTTATCCTATGTGTGGTTTGGCGTTTGGCTTTCTTCGACATGGTCGGGCTGCAAAGCGTTGGCAAACAGCGATACTTTATTGGGCTGCCAGTGACCTATGTTTCGATGATTCTACCGCTCGCTTTCCTCGCCGGATTTTGGGGAATGCTGTGGTTGAGAGGCTGCGTTGCGGTGGCAGTTGTGGGGCTGGCGCTTGCAATGGTCAGCACGTATCGAATTAGAAAGCCTACAGGTGTGTTCTATCTATTGTTTCCAGTGTCGGGTGTCGTTTTGGCGTTTGTATTCATTACCTTTGCAAAACGCTTCGTCCCATAAGTATGATGGGGTGAGATCTAATTTTAAACCTAATGGGCTTGCCGAATGACAGTAGAATCAACTTGGATTTACCATCCGAAACTGAAAATCAGTGCCACTTCAGCGCCACCAATATCGCAGTTCAAGAGCCTCAAGCCGAGTGATCTAATTGGCGCAATGTTTGTTATAGGGTGCTCAGTTGCAACTGGAGTTGCGATTTATCTGTCGACGGCTGATCATTGGTTGCTTTGGTTTCTAGGGCAGATGCTGTTGGCATTTGCGATGCTGCAATGGTTTGTGCTAATTCACGAAGCGGGGCATAAAACGCTTTTCAGGAGCACAGCATGGAATAAGTACAGCGGACATTTGGCATCGTTACTTGCGGGGATTCCATTTGAAAGTTGGAAGACCGTACATGCCGTCCACCATCGTTGGACGGGGTGGCAGGACCTGGATGCGACAACGGCGACGTTGGTTCCTCGCCGATTGAAGTTGTGGGAGAGAATGATTATCAATGGTTGTTGGAAACTTTGGATTCCTCTGTTTTCGGTGCTGTATCGATTGCAGAACTACTGGAATCTTCCTCGCCTTTACAAGCTGTTCCCACGCCGCAAAAAACGTCTACGGCTGACGCTGAATGTGTTAGTCTTACTGGCCATTTACGTTTCGGTCTGTTGGCTCGTTGGTTTCAAGCAGATCCTCGTGATGTTTGCTTTGGCGGCGTTCATCTCTCTGATGATGCAGGACATTCTGATCCTCAGCCAGCATACTCACATTCCCATGCAGCTAAGCCAGGGAAAAAATGTGGCGCCATTCACTCCAGCAGAACAAGAGTTTTTTACGCGTTCTCTGGAATTTCCACGTTGGTTTTCAGTCTTGGTACTTCTTAACTTGGACGCTCATGAGTTGCATCATATTTACCCTAGCGTACCTGGTTATTACTTGTCCCGCATCGGCTACGAAACACACAAAAGTGTATCTTGGTGGCGCTGGTTAATAAAAGCCAAGCAGATTCCAGGAGAAGTGTTTTTGTTTCAGAACTCCAGTCGTTCTGGCTTCGACATTTAAGAATTGGCTCATATGAAACTAGATGCTGTGGTGTGTGCTTCCTTCTTGATCCTCGCCTTTGTGACTGCTGGGTTCGTGCAGACATTCTGGTTGCGCAGTCCATTCTCAAAACGCTTCCAAAGACCCATTGATGGAGGCAGAACGTTTCGTGGCGTTCGCATATTCGGGGACAACAAGACATGGCGGGGTTTCATTGCAATCGTGCCAGGAGTTGGCATTGCATTCGTATTGTTTCGCATTCTGTTTGCCGCCATTCCTCATAGTGTACTTGAACAGTTGTGGCCACTATCGGTTCTGCAATTTGGAATACTCGGGTGCCTGGTCGGTATTGGATTCATGCTTGGTGAATTGCCGAATTCGTTTGTGAAACGACGACTGGGCGTTCCACCCGGCGAAGCGCCGGAGAGGTCCAATGCGCGTTGGATCTGTTTCCTGTTCGATCGTTTTGACTCGATTCTCGGCGGAATGCTTGTGCTGGCCCTAGTCGTGCCAGTACCAATCCTGACTTGGTGCTACATTTTCCTCTTTGGACCGATCATCCACTTGGGGTTCAATGTGTTGCTCTTTCAACTTGGCGTAAAGGCCCGGCCCCGATGAATACAGATATGCTTCAGCCTCCAACGCCAGCCCAGTCGCGCGGACTCTTTGTATGTTCGCTAGAGTCTGCGTTGCATGCCGTGAGTGTCGACGGGGTTGGAGGCAAAGCGACGAATCTAGCGGAGATGGCCAAGCTAGGAATGGATGTTCCGCCCGGGTTTGTAGTTACCGATTTGGCATTTCAATTGTTCTTGGATGAAAACGAACTGCGTGAGCCGATTGGCAAGGCTCTCGAGAACTTGGATGCCAAACAACTGGAAAGAATTAACGCTGCATCACAAGCGATCAACAGTCGGGTCCTCGCCGCGAAAATTCCCGAACAAGTATTAGCAGCCATTCGCGCATTCGTTTCGGAGACTTTCCCCAACGATGCGTTGGCCGTTCGAAGTTCGGCGATCGGTGAGGATTCCCGCCTTGCGGCGTTTGCGGGACAGTTAGATTCCTTTCTGAATGTCCAGTCTGAGAAGCATTTGATCGAGGCAGTGCTTGGTTGTTGGGCTTCGTATTGGTCGCCTCGCGTTCTATTTTACCAGTTGTCGAAAGGGATCAATTTGGGCGGGATGGGCGTCGTGATTCAGAAGCTCGTAAGCTCGCGCATTTCCGGCATCTTGTTCACGGCGAATCCTGACTTGGCAGGAGGCAAGCGTGATTCGTTGGTCGTTGAATACTGTTACGGTTTCGGCGATGAACTGGCTGCGGGCAAGTTGAACCCTGGGCGTATTCTGATCGATCGCAGCGATTTTTCCTATCGAATACAGGCGAGTCCGGAACAAGCAGGTGGCGAAGAAGACGCCAATTTGTTTACCACAAACCAAATGAAACGTTTGTCGCAAGCAGCTTTGCAATTGGAGCAGTATTTCGGTTGCCCGCAAGACATTGAATGGACGATCGATCAGCATGGACAATTGTTTCTAGTTCAGACTCGTCCAATCACGGTCGGTTTTACAGAACCTGCCGCTACCGACAAGGCACCTCAGGAAGATCAATCAGTCGGTCCATTTGTGCTTTGGTCGAATGCCAATGTCAATGAAAATTTTCCTGAACCTATATCTCCGTTTCTGTACTCAATTGCGTCTGTAGGTTATTACCATTACTTCCGCAATCTCGCCTTGACCCTTGGTTTTGATCCACGCCGCGTTGAGCTGATGGAGTATCCGTTGCGAAACGTGATTGGCGTTCATGGAGCGCGGATGTATTACAACTTGACTAACATTCACTCATCATTGCGGATGGCTCCTTGCGGTGAACTGCTGGCCAAATGGTTTGATGACTTTGTGGGTATTAGCAAGTCGGCGAGCGCGAAAGATGCTACCTTATTAAAAATGACCCGTGCTGGCCGCTTAGCACAATGGATTGAGTTGATGCGCACCGCAATTCAAACCACTTGGCAGTTGTTGTTTCTGACAAAACGAGTGGCAGTATTCGAACGGATGGTGGACGAGTTTGCCGCGACTACTAAATCGAGCATGCTTGAGTCGAAGTCGTTGAACGACCTGCTGCAAGATCTGCGTGCGTTCATCGACATTCGTTGTAATCGTTGGACCAATGCATCCTTGGCGGACGCAACCGCGATGGTCACGTATGGGATGCTCAAGCGACTGCTCAGCCGAGAATTTCCTGATCGTGAACAATCGGGGTTGCATAACTCTTTGCTAAAAGGCTTGCGCGACGTGGTCAGCGGAACACCGATTATCGAGCTGTGGAAACTGTCTCGCATGGTACAAGAGAACCCGTCGCTAAACGAACTATTGAACGCCGCCGACGACGCACGGTTTTTGGCTGAAGTCGCAGTTAAACCTGAGTATTCAGCGTTCCATGCCTCGGTCCAGTCGTTCCTTAAGGATTGGGGTTTTCGATGCTCTGGGGAGCTGATGCTCACGGTTGCGAGTTTCCAAGAGCAACCGGAAGCATTGCTAGATATGCTGAGGTCCTATGTGGAACTCAAAGGCGAATCGCCGTTGGATTTACTAAATCGCCAGGCGGCGGACCGCGAATCCGAAACCAACGAAGTTATGCAACAGCTAAGGCGACGCAAGCTTTTTTGGGTTTTGCCGTGGCCAAGCAAAGCCACATGGCTCTCAGTTGTGTTGAAGAGTTGCCATAAGTCGATTGCGCTGCGCGAAAGAGCACGCCTGAAGCAAGCGTTGGTATACAACCGATGTCGGCGCATTGCACTAGCCATCGCAGATAGACTGGTTGCTCGCGACGGGTTGCAGCATCGGAACGATATCTTTTTTTTGTCCTATCAGGAGATTGATTCGTTGCTGGTGGGTAGCGCCATGTTTCCGTATCAGACGAAAGAACTGGTTCAGCTTAGGCGGGATGAGCACCAGAGGTTGAGTCGAATGACACCGGACGACTCATTCGTATTGCCACCTGGCTGTTATTTGCCAGTTGATGGTCCCGTCGGAAGGACGGCGCTCAATACCGAAGTCCAAGTTGACGAGAAATCGTTATCGGGAATCGGGGCTTGCGGCGGGCAAGTTACAGCTCCGGCTGCGATTCTGCGCGACATTTCGGAATGTCGCATGTTGCACCAAGGTGACGTGCTGGTCACGCGGCAAACGGATCCTGGCTGGGGTCCAGTTTTCTTTTTGATCAAGGGGCTAGTCATGGAGCGAGGCGGCATGCTCTCACACGGCGCTATTCTAGCTCGAGAGTACGGAATCCCCACCGTGGTTGGCGTGCACAATGCAACTAAGCAGATTTCCACGGGCCGGATGATAACTGTGAATGGAGATCGCGGCATTGTCCAACTGGTCGACTAGCGAGCTACTGCGTTACCGAAGAAGCCGGATGCCGTTGACCCTCATCGGCCCCTTAACGCTATTTCTATGTACTGGCGCCCTGACGACAGGATGGCCAGCGGCCGCAAGTACGTGGCTGCTCAACCTTGTGTTGGCGGTTTTGTTGATTGTCGAGTTTCGACTTTGGGACGACTTGAGCGATGTGGACATTGATCGAGTCCACTTTCCAGATCGAGTGCTATGTCAGTCAAAGTCGTTGGTTGGATTCCGAATCGTCTTGGGACTGCTCTTTGCCGTGAATGTCATCCTGTTGGCTGCTAATAAATCAGAACTCGCGTTGATTGCGTTTTTGGTTCTCCATTTTCTGGTCCTTGCATGGTATTCAGTTCGCGGTCGAAACCGATTGAGTTCGGTTTTTTCGCAGACCATCGTGCTCCTCAAGTATCCGGTGTTCGTCTATTTGCTGGGTTCAAATGCTGGTGGGCCTGGAAGGTTGCTAACCTCTAGCTATGCCATGAGCTTAACTTTTCTTTGCTTTTGCATTTACGAGCTTCTCCACGATAGCCGTATTGGTCCTATCAAGTATGTCCACAAACTTTTGATGATAGAAATGATGGCCATTGTTTTGGTTGGAATATTGATGTTGAATGACCTGATGGGAAGATCACAAATGTTGGGTTTTGTTCATACTGGGTTGGTTTTCATGGGGATCGTGGTGTTGGCCCGTTTATTTCAACGGACTCGCAATGAAGTCCCACCCGGACGATGGTGCTATGCGGTATTCTTGGTGGGCTTTGTCTGGCTGCTAAACTACGCACTGGCGAGTTACAAGCTTTTGTAGTTAGGATTGCTTTCATGTCTCATACTAAAAATGCCTCGCCACCCGATCCGTCGATCTTTGAATCGATTGCGTGTTACTACTGTGGTGGAACGTCCCACAGCCAATTCTTGATGGCTCAAGATGATTTGACCGGTAAGCCAGGTAATTTTTGTTTCGTTACTTGCGATGCATGTGGACTGGTCTATCAAAATCCGCGAATTGACGTGGCCAACATCAAAGACTATTACGATGAAGAGTACATCGCGCACCGAAAAAAGCAGGATTGGGGGATGCTCACTTGGTTCTATAATCATGCGATGGGCAAGCATGATCGCGAGAAGGTCAAACTAATTAGCAAGGTTGTCTCGCTCGATTCGAGTAGCCATGTGCTGGACGTGGGCTGCGGGGCAGCCACATTCCTGTTGCGTCTCAAAGAGCTATACGGCGCTCATGTGACCGGCGTCGATTTCAAAGACCTTTCAAAACTTCCTGGTTTGGATCAGATCGATTTTCGCTGTGGTTTGTTGTATGAACAGGATTTCGGTCGGCAAGTGTTCGATCTGATAACGATGTGGCATTTTCTTGAGCACGATTACGATCCGCTGAATTCGCTGGCTGTGGCCCGTGATCGATTGGCAAGTGATGGACGGCTGATCATCGAGGTACCGCGGTTGGACAGTCTGTCGTTTAAGCTGTATGGTAACCGTTGGGCTGGATTGCAGGCGCCACAGCACACTGTGCTTTACGATCGCAAGATGTTGCTTCAGTTCATTGAGAAGGCGGGATTAGAGGTGGTCGATTATCTTCCTTACGGTGCATTTCCTGCTTATTTCTATCTTTTCGCCGGAATTGCTTTCAAGTTGCGCAAAGGCCGAGGGCTCGACTTCGCCAAGGCGATTTATCCTTATTTTTTAGGGCAAATTCTGCTCAGCCCAGTGCTGCTGTTTGAGCATCATTTGAATCTAGCCATGCAGACAGTCGTCTGTAAGAGGTCCTCATGAGTACTGGAAGCAATAAGCAGTCGCTGAGTCTAATGGATTGGTTCCGGATCCTGTTGCAGATCATCGCTGGTTTCACAGTTATGACAGTTGGTTCAGTGGTGGCACTGCTGGTCGCCGTGGCTACGTTGTTTCAAGCTCGCGACCTTTACGCGAGTTACATTATTGCACCGACGGCACGCATTGCCCTGTGGATCGGTGGAATAAAATTCGTTGTGCATGAAAAGCAGTACCTGGGCCGTACACAAACTGTCTATATTGCCAATCACTCATCAACCTTAGACGTCTTCATTTTGACCGCCATGCGGCTTCCCAATACGCGTTTTTTTCTTAGTGGCCATTTACGAAAGAAATTTCCTCCCTTGGGTTTACTTGGATACCTTGCCGGCGTCTTTTGGACCGTTCCTCAGGACTTTCCAGCGCGGCGGGTCGAGATCTTCAAGCGTGCGGAGCGAGTTCTTCGGAGAACTAGAGAATCCGTTTTCTTGAGTCCAGAGGGGAACAAAGGCTTGATAGGAAAAATCGCGTCGTTTAATAAAGGGGCCTTTCATCTCGCCACCAACCTGTCCGCGCCCATCGTGCCAGTATATTTTGCGATACCAACAGAGATGAACCCGGGCTGGGGATACAATTTTAGGCCAGGCGTAGTGCACATCTATGTTCAACCTCCAATCCCGACCAACGACTGGAAACTAGAAGACTTGGACGAGAATCGCCAGAAGATGCATCGCACCTTTTTGGAACTACAGAATCGTTACGAAGGCAAATAATGGACCGAAAGCTGTGGGGTTCGCAAGCCGCTGGTTTCGTATCGCTGGTCCACATGCTTGTGGAGCGTGCTGAAGCTCAGCCCGACCAAGTAGCTTATACCTACTTAGTAGATGGTATCACCGAGAGTGGCACGCTGACCTACCGACAACTCGATCGCCAAAGTCGAGAGATCGCAGTGATGCTGCAAAGTGCGCTAGACCACGGAGATCGAGCGTTGCTGATGTATTCCCCCGGATTGGATTTTGTGTCGGCTTTTTTCGGATGTTTAAGCGCTGGCGTGATTGCCGTACCCATGTATCCACCTCAGACTTCGCGTCCCGAACGCAGCCTACCACGCCTTCGAGCGATCTACCGTGAGTCCGGAGCCAAAGCGATTCTTTGCACCGAAGATGTTTTCAGTAAGTTTGCAACTCTACTCCAGAGCGATCCCGAACTGTCAACATGCCCTCTGTTGGCAACGGACCACTATGGACTGGAAGACATCGCTACGTGGAAAGTGCCTGAAGTTCATGCTGATACGATCGCCTTTCTGCAGTATACGTCTGGTTCGACTGCGGCCCCGAAAGGAGTCGTAGTGAGTCACGGCAATATCGTTCATAATCTTGCGTACATTCAGAACATATCGCATCATGGAACCGACAACGTCTTGGTTTCATGGCTGCCGACCTATCATGACATGGGATTATTCTCTGGAGTGTTGTTTCCGCTGTTCAACGATTGCCCTGTTTACCTGATGTCTCCCGTCTCATTTCTTCAGGAGCCGTTTCGCTGGCTGCAAGCGATTTCGCGCTTCCGTGGGACCAATAGCGGCGGCCCGGATTTTGCCTTTGAACTATGTGCACAGAAGTCGACTGCCGAGCAGCGCAGTCAATTGGACCTTAGTTCCTGGCAGATTGCATATAACGGGGCGGAACCCATTCGAAAAAGCACCTTGGAAAGTTTCTCAAAAACGTTTCGAGAATGTGGTTTTCGATCCACCGCATTTTTTCCGGTTTACGGATTAGCCGAATCGACCGTTTTGGTTTTGGGGAAGTCTCGGATTGGCGAGAATGCCATTAGCGAGAATGCCAATGGTACGGAAGCTGCTTTGGCCGCAGATGGTAACGTCACAGCCGAACCTGTCAGTTGCGGTTCGCCAAAGTTTGGCATGGAAGTAATCATCGTTGACTCGAAGCAGTCCGTTGAAATGGAGCCGGGACAGATCGGCGAAATATGGGTAAGTGGACCGAGTGTAGCGCAAGGGTACTGGAATTTGCCGCGCGAGACGGAGACAACATTCAATGCTTTTTTGGAATCTGGCCGAGGCCCATTTCTTCGCACAGGAGACCACGGCTTCATGCGCAACGGAGAACTGTTTGTAACCGGGCGCATTAAGGATTTGATTATAGTTCGCGGCCGCAAGCACTATCCTGAGGATATTGAGCAGACCGTTGAGCAGAGTCATATCGAAATCCATTCGAAGTCTTCCGCTGCGGTTTCTGTGCCCGCTGAAGTCGGTCCGCAATTGGTAATCTTGGCGGAGGTCAATCGACGATTGCGATCAGGTAGATCGAAATCTAAAGTGGGTGACGCAAGTCCATCCGAGAATGATTGCGACGAGATTATTGATGCCATTCGTCAAGCGGTTTCGGAACATCACGAACTACAAACCGCTGCGATTGCGCTCTTGGCTCCAGGCAGCATTCCCAAAACTTCCAGCGGTAAGATTCGAAGACATGCCTGCTGCGATGCGATACTCGCTGGCAAACTCGATTGTATTGCCTCATGGTCGCTAATAAGCTTTAGTAGCGGCTCCTTCCATGAACCTACTAGGCATTCCACTGATGACAGACTCAGGACAACTGCAGCGGATGATTGATCCGACATGGTTAATGGATATCGTTTCCCGTTGCCTAAAAGTTCCGGTGGAAAAGATCGATCGTAAGGTTTCACTTGCGCGGTACGGGCTGGATTCGTTTGGAGCAATCGAGTTGACAACGGCGGTTGCTGCCAAATTGAATTATGCAGTACCGGAAACACTGTTGTTGCACTACCCCAATGTGGAACTGCTTGAGCAGTACATCCAATCGATCCTATCGAACGAGCAAATGGCATTTGCACTCACTGGCGGACTCCGTTCGCCAGTGGATGAAATGCTGGCCGACAGCGTGTTGCCGGCTGATATTCGTCCCCACCAAGAATTTCGACCCAATGGTAAAGTTCAGTCAATCCTGCTGACCGGTGCGACTGGTTTTTTGGGAGCGTACCTACTTCGCGGACTACTTCGCGAAACACAAGCAGTAGTGTATTGTTTGGTGCGTGGCCATGACGACGCCCCCCTTAATCGAATTCGCAAAACCCTCCAGCGCTATGGGATTTGGAATGATGGCTTTGAATCGAGATTACATGCTATAGTCGGAGATTTGCAGAGTCCGCGATTGGGGTTGCCGGAAGCCACCTGGGATTTTCTCGCTCGCGAGTTGGATGAGATCTATCATTGTGGGGCTGCCGTTAACTGGGTTCTATCTTACGAGGGGCTTCGGTCGAGCAATGTTTTAGGGACTCGAGAATTGCTGCGCTTGGCGTGTGATTGCAAACCAAAACCATTTCATTTTGTGTCGTCGTTAGCCGCGTGTTATACCACTCTTCCGATGGAGGAAGTTTCTGAAAGAGACGAGATGTTAGCTTACCTAGGTGGTATTCATCTCGGTTATGCACAAAGCAAGTGTGTCGCAGAATCGCTTGTTCGACGCGCTAATGAGCGAGGCCTACCGGCAACGATTCACCGACCCTCGCTAATAACCGGTGACGGCATGACGGGTTGTTCCAATGCTGAAGATTTGCTTTCAACAATGATGCGAGGCTGTATCGAGATGCGTTCAGCCCCGAATCTTGATTGGTCTTTAGATTGTTGCGCTGTGGATTACGTCGCGGATGCCATCGTTGGTCTATCTCATCAAGCAACGAATTCGTTACAAGTCTTTCATTTATCCAATCAAACCCGGCGGCATTGGCGGGAAGTTGTGCTGTGGATGAATTTGTTTGGATATTCGATCCGCTTGGTGCCTTACCGCGAGTGGCTTTCACAATTGCGCACGTCGGCCGTATTCCCCAGTCATCCGCTCTACCGGCTGCGAAGTTTTTTCCTTGCCCGGCCAATCGCCGAGAGCAATTTGACATTGCCGGAACTGTATGAAGAAAAGCACCGCAACGCAGTTAGTTGTGAGCGCACGCTACAGAAGTTATCCAACATCTCACTTTCGTGTCCGCCGTTAAATGCCAAGTTACTCGAGCGTTATTTTTCAGCATTCATCGAAAGCAAAGTGCTGCATGGCGTGGCAAGCGTAAAGCAGGAGCAAGCCATTTCGCAGACGAGCCTTGATAAGAATTTCTTCGAAGATATCCTTGGTCAGTACTATGCAAGCGAATTGCTTCGAGTTCAAGATCTGACCATAATGCAGGACGTTTCTGAGGAAAGCATCACCACGGAACTGTCTTCATGGCAATACGCCAGTCAAGTTGGTCTTTGGAGATATCATGTCAGGTTCAGTGATTCGGCGAGAAACGAACCGAAGTCACTTGAGTTGTTCGTCAAAGTCAAACCGCGCGATCAAGATGTATTGGTCGTCGCCGAGCGCGTTGCTATGATGTGCGATGAAAAAGTTGGCAAGGCTTTTGGAAGACATAAAGATCGACTTGGGATTTTGGGTAGCCATCAACGCGAAATCAATGTCTATCGTCAGCAAGATCCTCGCTTCCGAAGGCACGTACCGGAAGTCTATGCCGCTATTGAAAACGAAGCTCAGCGTGAATGGATTTTAGTGCTCGAATCGCTTGCTGGCATGGAGCTTTTGAATTCGGCCAGCGACGTTAGCGACTGGCGGCCGTGCCATATTGAAGCGGCTATTCGGGGCATCGCCCAAGTGCATTCTATTTGGTTCGAGCGCGAGCAGGAACTTTCGGCACAGTCTTGGCTTGGTCCAAGAGTGTCAGCAACAGAGATGGCCGAAATGAAAGACTTGTGGGAGCCACTAACGAACTACGCTTGTGAATATTTTACTAACTGGGTCGACGGAAGTACGCGATCGATCGTTGAAGGATTCGTCTCCGATGTTGGACAATGGTGGCAGTTACTCGAGCGCATGCCTCAGACGCTGGTCCACAACGATTTCAATCCTCGCAACATCGCGTTTCGCAACGACCAAGGCGAGGTCCGACTGTGTGCGTACGATTGGGAACTTGCGACTTTAGGATTGCCGCAACATGACCTAGCAGAATTACTTTGTTTTGTACTGCCACCGGACTGTTCACGTGAATCGGTACTTGAGTACATACATCTGCATCGGGAGCGTTTGTCGAAGGCCGCAGGATGTTCGATCGACGCAGACACATGGCAGCTCGGTTTTCAGTTGGCAATGCGCGACTTGATCATGAATCGATTTCCCATGTACTGCCTCATACATACCTTTCGTCCTCAACAATTTCTGCCTCGCATTATTAGAACTTGGCGGCGTTTGCACGACATGTTTGACGTAGGTTTATCCTCACATTAACTTTTCTGAGAAGTAATTCCTTTCCCAGCGAGATTCCGACTATGAACCAGAGATCGCGATAGTTCGCGGCGCAAAATGCCTAACAGAAGGAAGCAACCGCCCCGAAGGTCTGGCTTCGGCGCGGGCAACCACCCAGTGTCGCTTGGCAGTAGCTAGTTCCACTGAATAAAAAAACATCATCAAATGTTGGTGCAACTCCTTACCACTTTGGATAAGGGTCATCGCAAACACCACACCTATAGCCAGGGCCAAGATGGAATCTTCCTTCGTCGCCAACTCCGTCGAATCCAATGCTTGAGAATCGGTCTCAATCCTTTTCGTTGCGTTGGACTTCTGAGACGCCAATCCGTCCGCAGCCTGCACCATCCCAACCTACACTCGCGACGGCCATGCAGCGCCGATCGTCCAAGGTTTCAAAGCACCATGTTCGCTTTGCCATTGTTTTTATTGTCGTTTTTCGCTCCGCGAAAGTACGCTTCGTCAACGCACTTTCGCGGAGCGAAAGGCGACAATCCCACCACTCTCAATGGTCACGCTATCATTTCCATTACCCGTTTTCACGACGAGGCTCTTTTCAATGGACCCCGCAATGCTGAGAGCATTTGTTCCATTAGTCGATTTGGCCAAGATCTCCACGGCCCCGTCGGCATCGCCAGAAACCTTGAGCACGCCGCTTTCGACCACGGATGCAACCGCTAACAATTGTCGGGACTCAAGTCGTTCCACGGAGTGGAGCAGTTGACACTACGAAGTTTTTTTGGGGCCATTTTCGGATCTCAAATGGAGTAGTGTTTCGATCGCAGTCAGAAAGCAACTGGCGTCAGAACCTCGCTGTTACTTTACCGGGGACGGAATAACAGGCAACTGTTTCACGAAAAGAAAGAATTCGCACCAAATAAGTTCAGTCTCGGATTTCAACTTTATCGTTAGTTTGGAATCCGATCGTTTGTTTCTTGTATATTACAAGGGCATTGTGGTTCTTTCGCTCCAAATCGGTTCCTCTCCCAACGTGATGAAAATGCATCAAGACCGCTCAACGCCCTGTTCACGGATACTCTATTTGAGGATTCTCTCTTGGACTCGTTTGTTTTTCGGGGTAAAGCTGGCGTTTGAACTCGCCATGCAAACCAGCGGTCATGCCGAAGAGTCATTTCAAGCCGGGGCAGCGACGAACGATATTACTCCGACGCATTTTCCTGCCATCATTGCCGGCGGATTCCTGGAATCGCAATCCGCCAAAATCAATGATCGCCTCTTCGTTCGTTCGATCGTACTCGATGACGGAAAAACCAAAATTGCTTTCGCTATCGTTGACACGTGCATGATGCCCGTTGCGTTGATTGACGAAGCCAAATTGCTGGCAAGTCGTAGTTCTGGAATCCCAGTCGAACACATGATGGTGTCTGCAACGCACACCCACTCAGCCCCGGCTGCAATGGCTTGCTTGGGGACTCGACAAGACAAGGCTTACGCTAGCGGATTGCCTGGTAAAATCGCCGAGGCGATCCTTTCGGC
>JANPNA010000374.1:0-5602 GCA_031427235.1 Pirellula sp. | reverse complement strand
GTGCCATTCCAAGTCAACCATTTTTGCAGCCTCGGTACAGGGTGGTTTGTTGCAAAAAGTCGCATTACCATCGACGGCCGTTGAACAATCAGTGCTCAAGCGAGCTGGTTAAGCGAACAAACAATTACGGTTGGGGCATTGCCATGCCGTCGGCTTTACGCCGAGGGTGTTGACCTTTTGTTCTAGAGCTATGGTAAACATCCCCCGAGTAAACTCGGGGGCATTGGCATGCCGTCGGCTTTACGCCGAGGGTGTTGACCTTTGGTTCTAGAGTTGTGGTAAACATCCCCCGAGTAAACTCGGGGGCATTGGCATGCCGTCGGCTTTACGCCGAGGGTTCTGACCTTTTGTTCTAGAGCTATGGTAAACATCCCCCGAGTAATCTCGGGGGCATTGGCATGCTCGTCCACATTTGTCGCCTTTTGCTCCGCAAAAGTGCGTTAGCGTACTTTCGCGGAGCGAAAGGCGACAGAGCGACGTTTCTCAACTACAATGGGATCGTCCCTCCCGCCCCAATATTCCGATTTCGGACCCCATGATCCTTTCTGGACCTATGAAGCCCATCTTTTCCTGCCCCCACTATGCATCGCTGTTATGCGTTCTCGTCATCGCTTCACTTGGTGCAAGTGCAGACGTAATTAGCGAAAGCTCGAACGACCCTGTAAAAGTCGACTTCTTTGAGAAAAAGATCCGGCCAATTCTAGTCGAGCATTGTTATGAATGCCACGCATCGGCGTCCGGGGACAGCAGTGGCGAATTGAGGCTAGACCATGCCATTGGACTGAAAAAAGGTGGGACGCGCGGCCCTGTTATCTCCAAAGTTAACGTGGCGGAAAGCCTACTGTTAAAAGCGATTCAGTACGACATTGCCGATCTTCAAATGCCACCGGCAGGAAAACTCCCGCAAGCCTCAATCGACGACATCCGAAGTTGGATTGAGTCTGGGGCGGTTGATCCGCGAACAGACGCGGGCGTGGCTGAACCCCCAGCGCAATCACGTGAGCAGGCCGCCATTGAACACTGGTCCTTCCAGCCGCTTTCGATCCCCGAACCGAGTGTCAAGGCGGAAACAGACTTTCCCATTATTGATTTGATCCTAGCGGAACGTCAACAGTCACGAGGGCTAGTTCCCAATCCCCAGGCGTCGAAACGCGAACTCATACGGCGACTGTATTACGATCTGCTCGGTTTGCAACCGACATGGGAGCAATATCAAGCGTGGGACAATGAGCCCGCCGAAAACTACGAAGCATGGATTGATCAGTTGCTCGGCTCGCCTCAGTTCGGCGAACGTATGGCCCGACGATGGATGGATGTCGCGAGGTATGCGGACACGAAAGGTTACGTATTTCAGGAAGATCGAGAATATGCAAATGCGTGGCGTTATCGGGATTGGTTGATTGCCGCCTTTAACAACGATCTTCCGTTCGATCAGTTTGCAAGTTTGCAAATTGCAGCGGACCGACTCGAACCTGGACCGGAAAATAAGAACCTCGATGCGATGGGGTTTCTTACCCTAGGCCGTCGTTTCTTGAATAACGAAAATGATATTGCCGACGATCGCATCGATGTCATCACCCGCGGTTTTATGGGATTGAGCGTCGCATGCGCGCGTTGTCATGATCACAAATTTGATGCTATCGCTATGGCAGACTACTACTCGATGCATGCGGCCTTAGTAAGCAGTAAGGAACCAAAGGATGAGCCTGGGCCGCTCCGATTGGTGGATAGCGACAAACTGAGACCGGCGGTCATTTTCAAGCGCGGGCAGCCTGGTCAGCGTGGCGATACCGTTCCAAAACGCTTCGTGAATTTTCTAACCAGTGTTTCTCGACCCATGGACATAGGCAGCGGTCGCCTGGACATGGCTCAAGCTATCATCGACAAGAAGAACCCGCTTACCGCTCGTGTCTTGGTCAATCGGATTTGGGGCTGGTATCTGGGCACTCCGTTGGTCGACACTCCTAGTGATTTCGGGATACGTTGTCCGGCACCCCTGCAAAGAGAACTCCTGGATCGGCTTTCTAGCGATTTCGTCGCAGATAACTTTAGCGTCAAACGACTCGTCAAACGGGTTGTTATGTCCGATGCCTACCGACGTTCAAGTGGAGACAAAGCCGAGTCCTTTGCGATCGATCCAGAGAATTTGCATTGGTGGCGAAGCAATCGAAAACGCCTTGACTTTGAGTCCTTACGCGATGCAGTCCTTGTCGCCTGCCAACTAATCGAACCAGCGATAGGCGGTCCCAGCATTAAGCTCATCGACCCACCTTTCTCGAACCGTCGTACCTTGTACGCATACATTGATCGGCAGAATTTGCCTGGGGTTTTCCGATCGTTCGACTTTGCCTCGCCCGATGCGCACGTTTCCAATCGCTTATCCACGACCGTTCCACAGCAAGGGCTTTTCATGATGAACAGTCCCATGATCGATCATTATGCGACCGAGTTTTCGAAGCGGTTGCTGGAAAAAGGAGCAAATCTCGAAAAGAGCAATAAACAAAATGCGGACCGGATGGTCGAGTCGCTTTTCCAGTCAATCCTATTGAGAATTCCGAGTGAAGCTGAGGTAAAAAGAAGCTTGGTCTACCTCCGTTCCAACAGTCAGGATGCTGCCGATTCCGCGACGTATCCTTGGGTTGATTTCATCAAGGCTCTTCTGAGCACCAATGAGTTTTGCTTCATTGACTAAGTGTGTGCGTCGGTCTTCGCCGTGTTGGAATGCTAATCGCTTAGAAACAAATCCGGTGAGTAATTGACTTGCATCAGGCACAAGCCCCTGGCGGGGGCAGTTAGGTCCGTCTGTTTTCGCTCGCGCGACTCAAGAGCCGACAGCATCCAACGTGGGCCAAATCGATCTGCCCCGACATCCCGCAGCGTGCCAACAATATTGCGTACCATGTTGTACAGGAATCCATCGGCCTCCACATCGATCCAGACGTCCAGGCCATCCATGGTTTGTACCGAAGAAACTTCCAGCGCATAGACCGTGCGGGTTGTGGTTAATCGGGGCGAACCAGGCGTCTCGAATCCCTTGAAATTATGAGTGCCGACAAGAAATTTTGCTCCCTCACGCATGGCGTCGTGATCGAGAAGCCGAGGAAGCCACCAATGGAACCGGTAGTTCATGACATCCGCCACTTTGGAATTACGAATGGTATATCGGTAACGCTTGCTCCTCGCGTCCCGGATCGGATCGAAAGCTAGGACAACCTCTCGGCACTCGCGAACGACAATGTCGTCGGGCAAGTATCTATTGATTGCGAGCGCAAGTTTGCAGGAATCATGCATCCAGTTTTGCAACACAAATGCTCCGACTTGGCCTATTGCATGAACGCCAGAATCGGTCCTTCCACTCCCCTGAATGTGGGTTCTTTCCGCTGTCGCTTTGGCGAGAGCATCGATCAATCGTCGCTGGATCGTGTCCGCGTTGATTTGCAGTTGCCAACCGCCATAGTTTGTTCCATCATACGCAATCGTTATCGCAAATTTCCGCGGCATATTCTTTTCAAGTACGAGTCAATTTTATTGTCACTTAGCTACGGGGCAAACAGTGTCGCCTTTTGCTCCGCAAAAGTGCGTTTACTAGACGCACTTTCGCAGAGCGAAAGGCGACAGAAAATCAGCAACTAATTCTTATCGATCCAAGCTTTATCGATCCACGATTCATCAGGTTGCATGAACATGAGATGTTGCCAGGGAAGTCGATCATACTCCTTGGCCACTTTGAATCCATTAGATTTATATTCCTTGAGGATTTGAGCCTTAGTCATCTTGTGCTCGGCTCGAATAAGCACCGTCGGGTCCTCAGCTCGAAATTCGACAAGGGCGATCAGACCATCGGGCTTCAAAGCTTTTCGCAGTGCCGCCAGCATTTGAACTGGATGAGAAAATTCATGGTAGACATCGACCATCAATACCATGTCAACGGCATGTTCCGGCAGCTTAGGGTCCCAAAGCTCACCCAATACTGTTTCTACATTTTCGAGTTTTCTTTCTGCCAACTTTCGCGAGAGCTCTTGTAGCATTTGCGGTTGAATATCCACTGCAATTATTTTGCCCGATGGGCCGACCCGTGGGGCCATTTGGAGGGTATGGTAACCGTCGCCAGAACCCAAATCGCAAACCACCAAACCGTCTCTTAGATTCAGTTGTTCCAGCATCTCTTGCGGATTCTCTTCTTGAATACGTTCCGGTCGACTAAGCCAATTCATATGCATGTAACCCATGGGCTGAGCCACGCGTCGCCCCAAATACTTAGTTAAAGCCTTCGGTTCCTCCAGTTTTTTTTTGCTTTCGGCTTGCAGTCGATCCTGGCCATGCAACGGCTGAGTCTGCATTGAAATCTGGCAGACGATACAGAGCAGGATCGCTACGGCAAAACCCCGCTCAGCTAAGGAACGCATGGCCATTGATTTCATAGTGAGATTAGTCCTCGAGCGGCAAGGGTTGGAAGGTCGGGTGTTTGGCAGACTCTAGGTACGTTTCGAGGATCAAAAGGGCTGCCACTTTGTCCACTTGTTTTTTGCGCTTCTTGTGAGTCAATTCGGCATCCCTCAATAGTCGGTTGGCCAGGGCTGTGGTGTAGCGTTCGTCGACGAAGCGGACGGGTCGATCTGTAATATGGTAGAGCCACGACGCAAAATCACGTGCTTCCGTTGATTTTTGGCTTTCCCGCCCATCGCAATGAATAGGTAACCCAACGACCCATCCGAGGATTTGATTCTCGCGTACCAAATCCTCGAAGTGTTTTTGGTCGAGCGCAAGATTTCGTCTTGTATAGGTTTCCAAAGGGCTAGTCCAAGTACGGCTTGGATCGCAAATAGAAATTCCAATCCGAACCGTGCCGAAATCGACCCCTGCAAGCCGACCGGTTGCTGGCCAAGAAAATTGTCGTGCATCGGGGTTCCCCAAACTACTCAGCCTTCCAAAATTCCCTTGAAATATGTTTTGAACCTCAGTATTGTCCCAGATTGACCTGGATTGACCAGAGCCAGCATCGCAATGCAGGGCGAATTCCGAAAGCAGGGGAGAATCATGAAACAAAAAAGTAGACTTGCAATTGGCACGCTTAGTGGGCTTTTCGCAGCATTGACGTCGATTTCGTCAGGCGTGGCCTACGCGCAAGACGGACTCGATTTCAACGAAGCCGAACGCATGATGTCGTTCAATACCGTGGAGCTAAGAGACCAACTGTACTTTGGCCTACGCACGTTTCTGCCTGAGCAACAAGCGTTCATTGACGACCTTGTGGCCAGAGTCGATCGTGGTGAACTCCCCCGATCGATGGTCAACGTGGTGTTTGTATGGTCCCGGAAACGTAAGCCGAAAATTCCGTTTCCTTACTTTGAAATCGCTATGCGGTTGTTAGCCGAAAAACGCGGCGTCATCCTACCGTAAGAGACTGGAGACTGGAGGCGGGAGGCGGGAGACTGGAGGTTGGAGTGTTGGAGAGTTGGAGGGCGTCGATCTTAAGCTGGGCCGCGAAACACTTTCGCTAGCGTTCCCTAGTAGCGGAATGCGTCAAGCATTTCGTTGGCGTCCAGCATTCACGAAAGCTTTGACAGCTTCCGCTACGATTTAATTCGGCCCGCCTTAAGAT
>JANPNA010000373.1:0-2092 GCA_031427235.1 Pirellula sp. | reverse complement strand
TGTTAAAAAGGCTCGAGGCTGGCGCAACGCACCGCGGTCGACGACGAACGCGTTGGGCGAGACAAACAACAGTTGGCTAAACATGTAGAGGCCGGATCGGAAGTATCGCGGGACGGGGGTTCAATTCCCCCCGCCTCCACTTGAAAGAGCCAGGGAAACCTGGCTTTTCTCGTTTTTCCCTGTGATTTCATTGTTCTGTTGCGAGTGGTTTCCGAACGATTCCGAAGTTTGCAGCGTTGGATTTGTACCACGGACCCCCGTTTTCGACCCCAACAGCGTTGGATTTGTACCACGGATTTCCGACTGAATGGCCGTTTGGAAATGGCTGTCGGTCACCAACAGATAGCTATCCTTTGCGACCGATTCGGAATTTCCCAACCAAGAACAAACCACGTGCCGTGGGAATTGTGCTTCAAGTTCCGTCTGTCGACTCGCCCGCATCGAATGGAACAACGATTTTGGCATGTTCGGCGTACGTCGATCTCAATCCAGTTCGGGCTGGGGTTGCCGAAGCTCCAGAGGAGAGTCAATACACATCGGTGTACGAACGGGTTCAAGCGGAGAAAGCCAGTCGCAAGGAGAAAGCTCGAGCCAGAGTGCGCAAGCGGCAGGCATCGCGAAGCCGTTCGAGAGTTGCTGCGGGAGTTGGCCAGGCAACTTATGTTCGTGGTGACGAATGGCTGACGCCGATCACGGTGGATGAACGTTCGGCCGCTTATCGCGGGGCCATGCCGAGCAAGACTGGCAAACGGGCCAGTGACAAGGGATTTTTAGGGATGAGTTTCGAGTTGTATTTGAAGCTGCTGGATTGGACAGGTAGGCAGATACGTCGAAACAACAAGAAAGGCCGGATCCCAACCGACTTGGCCCCGATCTTGGAACGGATTGGACTATCGGGCGAGCTATGGTGCGACGTGGTTAAGCGGTTCGGCAAGATTTTCAAACGAGTCGCGGGGACACCGGAGTCACTTGCACGGGAAGCGAACCTTCGTGGGCAAAGCGGCTATCGAACCGGTGGATCACCTCTGCCTGCCTGACCTAAGTCTCTTGCCGTTCCTAATCAGCCAATGTTCTTCGTTGATGAAAGTCGACAGGGAGCCTTCGTCGCCTGATTCGATGTTTAGCGATTGCAAAGAGCGAAATTAGGGAATCCGAAATCTTCGTCAGGTTGGTTTTCCGCATTCGATGATATTTACCAGGAACGATTTTGGCGATCGATCGATAGATAAATGGGATGGATGGCCCAAATGTTTTCATTCTGACGATGTTCCAAAGCTTAGCTTGCGATAGATCACTGGTCCTCGTTCTGTCCAAGAAAGATGCCGTCCGATACTCCCAAATCGATCATGGCCTGGATATCGCGAATCCGATGCGATTTTTACCCCCATAAAAGTCTTGCTCCGCTGTCTTCTTGGCAACCTAAGCGATACCGCGTTTTTCATCCAACGACTGGCCGCACCAAGGCATCAAACCGGTCGCATTTTCATGGGCGTCGGTGGGCCCGGTGTCGTAGCCCACTTCGCCAGGCCGAGGGATCAAGTGGAATATCCAACGCTGCACGCCCGTCCTAATATCGAACGCTCGAACCGCTCCCTTGCCTCCGAGTCCACCAACAATCAAAACGTCGTTGTAGGCGACTCCAGGCGTATTGGGGCGGAGCTGCGTGCCTGGGAGCTGCGTGCCTGGCACCTATCGTCGCGGTGCTCGAATTAAGGTCGTTTCTTTTTTTCGCTGCTTATATTGTTTTTTTTCCCGGCCTCGTTCCACGCTAGGTTACTCAGAGAGCATCGTACCGGCGGTGAAATTAAGGGGATGCAACTCAGTTGAGTCGCAACGAACGGGACAATGGTCCCATCCTACGGTACTTTTTACTTCGCCGATCGCCTTAGAGCGAATGCTAGAGCGAGAACAAACTAGCAATTATTGCAGAGGTTAGAGATTGTGGGTCATTTCCTTAACTTGTTTTGTCGCGATGCCGATGGGGCGATCGAGCGGGATGCCTGCGCAGGCTAGGATCGTGGTGAGCAGGTCGCCTTGATTGCCTTTGGTGTCTGGCAGGAAGCGTCCCGAGTTGATCGTGCCCCCGCCTTTG